>DASTIQ010000001.1 GCA_035717485.1 Thermoanaerobaculia bacterium
GTGCTCTCGACGCGGTTGGCCGTGAGCGCATTCTTCGCGATGTCGCGCTCGTGATCGAAGATCGCCGCGTTGAACGCTCCGGTTCCCGTCCCCGCTCCGAGATCGTGGCGGGTCGTCCTGAGGTCGGTCGTCATCGTTCCGCAACCGGTCGTCCAGAGCGGGATGTTGAGCGCCAGGACGAGAAGCGACATCCATGTCCGATTTCCGGCCTGCATGATGTTTCTCCTTTCGACACCGGTCTCATCGCACGGACGGTGCCGCCCCGGCCTTCGGCGTCCGCCCGGTCGCGCCGTCGGGAAAGGCCGTTTCGCCGAGCAACTTGCGGGCGGCCGGTCCCGCGATTCGCCGTGCGCGGGTTCGGCGGGGGTCCCGCGGAAACGTGAGGCCTCTATCCCTTCGGATAGAATCCCGGGAACGGGAAAAGATGAATCCGAGGCTGATGGCGCTCTCGGGACCGCTCCGCGGGTCGAGCTTTCTCCTCGCGGAAGGGGAGACCTCGATCGGCCGTGATCCCGCGAGCACCGTCGCCGTGGGAGACGCCTCCGTTTCCCGGCGGCACGCGGTCGTTCGCGGCGCCGGCGCGACGCCGACCATCGTCGACCTGGACAGTCTGAACGGAACGTTCGTCAACGGGGTACCGGTGCGGGAGCGGGTTCTCGAAAGCGGTGACGAGGTTCGGATCGGAAGCTCGGTGTTCTTCTTCTGGACGGAGGAGGATCCCGCGGCCGCGGCCGAGATCCCCGACGGCTCGACGGCGCGCCTTGCGCCGGCCGACCGGCCGCTCCCGAAACTCTCGTCCGATTTCGTCGGCGAGAGCCGGGCGATCCGGGAAGCGGGCGCGGCGCTCCTTCGGGCGGCTGCATCCGAGGCGACGGTCCTGATCCTGGGGGAGAGCGGGACGGGAAAGGAGCTCGCCGCCCGGACGATCCATCGCGCGAGCCTCCGTGCGCGAGGGCCCTTCGTCGCGATGAGCGGCGCGACCCTGACCGAGCCGCTCCTGGAGAGCGAACTCTTCGGGCACGAGCGCGGCGCCTTCACCGGGGCGGTCGCGCAGAAGCGGGGAAGGCTCGAAACGGCCGACGGCGGAACCTTTTTTCTCGACGAGGTCGGCGAGCTTCCGCCGGCCGTCCAGGCGAAGCTCCTTCGGGTCCTCGAGACGCGTCAGTTCGAGCGCGTCGGAGGAAACCGGACGATTTCCGTCGACGTCCGATTCGTCGCCGCGACGAATCGCGATCTCGAGGCGGCGACCCGGGAAGGTTCGTTCCGGCGGGACCTCTTCTATCGTTTGAACGTCGTCGCGATCCGGCTGCCGCCGCTCCGGGAGCGCCGCGACGACGTCCCGCTCCTGGCGCGTTTCTTCGCGGCCCGATTCGCCGAGAAGTCCGGCAAGCCGCCGCGCGGATTGTCCCCGGACGCGCAGAAGGCCCTGATGCGCTACGACTGGCCCGGAAACGTCCGCGAGCTCGCCAACGCGATCGAGCGCGCGATCGTGCTGGGCGAAGGAGACGCGATCCGGGTCGAGGACCTGCCCGAATCCGTGCTCGAATCGTCGGCCGGCGAGGCGTCCGGCGAGTACCACGCCCTCGTGGCGTCGGCGAAGCGCGATCTCGTCCGCAAGGCGATCGACGACGCCGGCGGGAACGTTTCCGAGGCGGCCCGCCGCCTGGGGCTCCACCCGAACTATCTTTTCCGACTCGTGAAGAACCTCGGCGTCAGGACGAGGTAGAGCCGCGGCGATGCATCGAGCCGGGCGGGCGCCGGGCTCCGCCCCACCTCGTGCGCTGCTCCATCATGGACACGTTTCGTCACACGGCATCCCGAAGACGGGCGGGTCCGATATCGACGAGGCGGTGTCCGGGGGCGGGACCCTCGCATCGCGGAAAGTCTCCGCGAGTAACCGAAGCGGAGGAGGTCCGCGATGCGGGAGCGAAAACCCCTCGAGGGGGTGGCGGCTATGCGGTCGAGTCGTTCAATCGACGAGCCGCATGGCCGTCACGCGCTCCGGGTCCCCGAGCAAGTTCTTCGCGACGGTCACCCCCCGTAACGCCAGCCGGTCTCCTTCAGCGACAGCGCCTCGGCCTTTTCGTCCAGCATCCCCGAATCGACGACCTCGCCGAAGAACAGCACGTGATCTCCGACCGGCTTCGAATCGACGACCCGGCAATCGAGGTAGGCCGACGCATCCTCGAGCACAGGAGCGCCGGTCGTCTTCGTCACGAACCGGTGCCCTTCCATCCCGCGCTTCTCCGCTTTCGCGAAATGCCCGGCCGCGTCCTTCTGCCCCGACTTCAGGATCGAGACGGCGAAGACCTTGGATTCTTCGATGAGCTGTCTCGTGAGCGCCTCCTTCTCGACCGCGAGCGCGACGATTTCCGGCTCGAACGAGACCTGCGTCAGCCAGTTCGCCGTCATCGCGTGGTCGCCTTCCCGGCCGCGGGTTCCAACGACGTAGAGGCCGTAGGAGATCTGGGAGAGCGGCGTTTTCGGTTTCGCCATGGCTCGTACCTCCTCTCCGGCATCGTACCGCCGGAATCGCCCGTCGCGCCTCGCGCGGTCGCATGTCGCGCGACTCCCGCCGACGAATCGAGAGTGAAGTCGGGCCACCGACTCTCGGACTCGTGACTCGCGGACTCGTCACTGCGCCGCGAGGCGCGTGACTGCGCCTCGTGGCGCCGAGGCGTGTGCTAAAATACGACAGTGAGCGGGTTCAAAGACGAGTGCGGCGTCTTCGGCGTCTGGGGTCATGTCGATGCCGCGAATCTGGCCTACCTCGGACTCTACGCTCTCCAGCACCGCGGCCAGGAATCGGCGGGCATCGCCTCGATCCAGAACGGCAGGCTCTTCATCGAACGGGAGATGGGATACGTCGCCGACGTGTTCGACGAGGCGCGCCTCTCGCGCCTGCCGGGCCCCTCGGCGATCGGCCACGTCCGCTACTCGACGGCCGGCGACTCGTCCCTTTCGAACGCGCAGCCGATCGTCTTCTCGTCGGGACGCGGGCCGCTGGCGCTCGCCCACAACGGTAATCTCGTCAACGCGAAGGAGATCCGCGCGCACCTCGAGGAAGAGGGCTCGCTCTTCACGACGAACTCCGACTCCGAGATGATCCTGCACCTCGTCGCGCGGTCGAAGCGGGATTCCCTGTCGACGGCGCTCGTCGAAGCGCTCGGCGAGGTCCGGGGCGCGTTCTCGATCGTGGTCCTCGGCCAGAACGAGATCCTCGCCGCGCGGGATCCGAACGGGTTCCGCCCTCTCGTCCTCGGGACGCTCAACGGCTCGCCCGTCGTCGCCTCCGAGACCTGCGCGTTCGACCTGATCGGCGCGACCTACGTCCGCGACGTCGAGGCGGGCGAGATCGTGAAGCTTTCGGAGGACGGCGTCGAGTCCATCCGCTTCGCTTTCCCCCGTCCGACGCCCTGCGTCTTCGAGCACGTCTATTTCGCGCGGCCGGACTCGCTCGTCTTCGGCAAGTCCGTCGCCACGTCCCGGGAGGCCTTCGGGGAGCGGCTCGCGAAAGAGCACGCGGTCCCCGCCGACATCGTCGTCCCGGTGCCCGACTCCGGCACGTACGCGGCGATCGGCTACGCGCGCGCTTCCGGGATCCCGCTCGCCCTCGGACTCGTCCGCAACCACTACGTCGGCCGCACGTTCATCGAGCCGAAGCAGGCGATCCGGAGCTTCGGCGTGAAGGTGAAGCTGAATCCCGTCCGCGAGGTGGTCGCCGGGAAGCGCATCGTCCTGATCGACGATTCGATCGTCCGCGGCACGACGTCGAGGAAGATCGTGAAGATGCTGCGCGACGCGGGAGCGAAGGAAGTGCACCTTCGCATCTCGTCGCCGCCGACCCGCTTCTCCTGCCATTACGGAATCGACACGCCGACCCGGCGCGAGCTCATCGCCTCGCATTCGGACGTCGATGAAATCCGCCAGTTCGTCGACGCCGACACGCTCGGGTATCTCTCGACCGAGGGAATGATGGAGGCGTTCGGGCGGCCGGAGCACGCGACGTGCGCCGCCTGCTTCACCGGGAAGTACCCGGTCGAGATCCCGGAAGCGGCGCCGGAGGCCGAGGAGCTCGCGGCGGGGCTCGAAGTCGGGTCCTGACCTTCCGAAGCTGAGCCTTCGATGACAAGGTCGACCGTCCGTTCCCCGTGCTTTCGGGGAGCTCGCCCCTCGTCATCGTCGCGA
>DASTIQ010000002.1 GCA_035717485.1 Thermoanaerobaculia bacterium
CGTTCCCCTTGCTTTCCCATAGGAAAGTGTGCGACCCTTTCTCTGGGTAAGCCAAAGGAGCGATGATGCCCGCGAAAACGGAAGTCTGGCAGGGAACGCTGGCGCTGATGGTGCTGCGGACGCTCGAAACGCTCGGCCCGCTTCACGGCTACGGCATCGCGCGGCGCATCGAGCAGACGAGCGGCGACCTCCTGTCCTTGAACGACGGGACGCTGTATCCCGCGCTCGTCAAGCTCGAGCAGGAGGGGGCGATCGCGTCCGAGTGGGGCGTCTCGGAGAACAACCGCCGCGCGAAGTTCTACCGGCTGACCCGCGCGGGCCGCCGGCAGATCGAGAAGGACACGCGGGAATGGGAGCGAGCGACCGCCATCGTCGCACGCTTCCTCGCCCCGGCCGGAGGGAATCCGTGAGCGCCCCGCGCGCGTGGCTCCGCCGGTTTGCGGAAATGTTCGGAAAGGCGCGCCGCGACCGGGACCTCGCCGAGGAGCTCGAGGCGCACGTCCAGATGCGCACGGACGAGGCGGTGGCGCGCGGCGTGCCTCCGGAGCAGGCGCGCCGCGAGGCGCTGCAGCGTCTCGGGGGGCTCGACCAGACGAAGGAAAGGGTGCGCGACCGGCGGGGGATTCCCTTCGTGGAAGTCGCCGCGCAGGACGTGCGGTACGGCCTGCGGATGCTGCGCCGGAAGCCGGTATTCGCGGGCGTCGCGATCGCCACGCTCGCGCTCGGGATCGGCGCGAACACGGCGCTCTTTTCCGTCGTCGACGGCGTTCTGCTGAACCCGTTGCCCTATCCCGACGCCGACCGGCTCGTGACTCTCCACGAGAGCAAGCCGAACTTCGCCGCGGGGTCGCTCTCGTACCCCAACTTCCGGGACTGGCAGGCGATGAACCGGACGTTCTCCGCGATGGCGGTCATGCGCCGGACCTCGTTCTCCCTGATCGGACGGGGAGAGCCGGAGCGAGTGCGCGGTCATTTCATCACGGCCGATCTGTTTTCGATCCTCGGCGTGCGTCCGGTGCTCGGGCGCTTCTTCGCGAAAGGGGAAGACGAGATCGGCGGGAAGCCCCTCGCCCTGATCGGCGCGGAGCTCTGGAAACGGAAGTTCTCGGGAGCGCTCGACGTCGTCGGGTCCCGCATCGTCCTCGACGGCAAGGACTACACGATCGTCGGCGTCGTGCCGGCCGGCTTCGATCTCACGCTCCGCGGGGCGAACCGGTCGGAGGTGTTCCTGCCGATCGGCCAGTGGGGGAATTCCCTTTTGAACGAACGCGGCGCCGGCCTCGGGATCTTCGGCGTCGGCCGGATGCGCCCGGGGGTATCGCTGGCGCAGGCGCGGGCGGACATGAGCCGCGTCGCGCGGAACCTCGCCGACGCGTATCCGGAGCAGAACAAGGGGATCGGGGCGACGCTGATTCCGCTCAAGGAGCAGATCGTCGGCGAGGTCCGGCCGTATCTCCTCGCGCTCCTCGCGGCGGTCGCGTTCGTGCTCCTCATCGCGTGCGTGAACGTCGCGAACCTGCTGCTCGCGCGCTCGACGTCGCGGGCGCGGGAGTTCGGCATCCGCTCGGCCCTCGGCGCGGGGAGGGGGCGGATCCTTCGCCAGCTGGTGACGGAGAGCCTGGTCCTCTCGATTCTCGGCGGCGGACTCGGTCTGCTGCTCGCCGCGCGCGGCACGCGGGCGGCGGTCGCTCTCCTCGGACCGTCGATCCCGAGGACGAGCGCGATCGGCATCGACGTCCGCGTCCTCCTCTTCACGACGGCCGTTTCCCTCCTCGCCGGTCTCGTGTTCGGCCTCGCTCCCTCGCTGCGCTCCTCGCGCGACGACGGATCCGGCGCCCTCAAGGAAGGCGGGCGCGGGGCGGTGGGCGCGCGGAACCGCGCGCAGGCCGTCTTCGTGGTGGCCGAGCTCGCGATGGCGCTCATCCTGCTGATCGGCGCCGGCCTGATGATCCGCACGCTGTCGCGACTGTGGAGCCTGGATCCCGGTTTCGAACCGAAAGGCGTCCTCACGTTCAATCTCTCGATGCCGCCGTCGATGGCCGGCGCGTCGGCGGCGGAGGTGCGCGCCGCGGTTCGCGATCTCGACGCGACTCTGGCCTCGGCGCCCGGAGTCCGGGCCGCCTCGCTTTCCTGGGAGACCTTTCCGCTGCTCTCGGACGAAGAAGAACTGTTCTGGCTGGAGGGCCAGCCGAAGCCTTCGAACGTCAACGCCATGAACTGGTCGCTCAAGTACATCGTCGAGCCCGGCTACCGGGAAGCGATGAGGCTGCGCGTCCAGCGGGGCCGCTTTCTCGCGCCGGGAGACGACGAGCACGCGCCGCTCGTGACGGTGATCGACGACGTCTTCGCCCGAAAGTTCTTCGGGTCGGTCGATCCGGTCGGCAAGCGGCTGAATCTCGACGATTTCGACCAGCCGGCGCAGATCGTCGGCGTCGTGGGTCACGTGCGGCAATGGGGTCTCGACGCCGACGACACGCAGCCGCTCCGCGCCCAGCTCTACCTCGCGTGTCTGCAGATGCCCGACCGGTACGTCGCGGGCTCGGCGGGCGGCACGATCGCGGTGCGCACCGCCGGCGCGCCATCCGCGCTCGCCGAGCCGCTGCGGCGGCTCCTCCAGGCCGCGCACCGCGATCAGGTCGTGTACGGCATGCAGACGATGGAGGCGATCATTTCCGATTCGCTCGCGGCCCGCCGCACGTCGATGATCCTGCTCGGGGCCTTCGCCGCGCTCGCGCTGGTCCTCTCGGCGATCGGCATCTACGGCGTGATCGCGTTCGTCGCCGGGCAGAGGAAGGGGGAAATCGGGATCCGGATGGCGCTCGGCGCACAGCGGCGCGACATCCTGCGTCTCGTCGTCGGACAGGGCGGGCGCCTCGCCACGTTCGGCATCGGGCTCGGAATCCTCGGCGCGCTCGGGCTCACGCGGCTGATGTCGGGTCTCCTCTACGGCGTCAGCTCCTTCGATCCCGCGACGTTCGGCGCGATGGCGGCCGTGCTCTGGACCGTTGCGATGCTCGCCAGCTACTTTCCGGCGCGGGCGGCCGCGGCGGTCGATCCGATGGCCGTCCTTCGGGCGGAGTAGGAAATCGGAGACGAGCCCCGGCGGCGGGACGGGCGAAGCGGCCATCGGCCGGCTCGGAGATTCCGGGACCGCGGATCACCGGGGCCGCGGGCCTCGCCCCATCCGGCGGCCGGCGGGCGCGGCGTCCCCGCCGGTCGCGTAGAATCGCTTCGATGGCTCCCCGCACGCTTCGTTTCCTCGTCGCCGTCGACTTCTCGCCCGAATCGAAGGTCGCCTACGAATCGGCCCGCGATCTCGCCCTGCGGACGGGCGCATCGCTGACGCTCGCGCACGTCCGCCCC
>DASTIQ010000003.1 GCA_035717485.1 Thermoanaerobaculia bacterium
GTCGCCGGCGTTTCCCTCCGGAGGAGCGGCGGTCACCCCGATCGCGCGCCCCGCGGATCGGGAGAAGGTCGACGTCGTCTCCGCCGGCGGATACCTGTTCCGATCCGAGACGTTCGATCGCCGATGGAGAGCGCGGATCGACGGTCGCCCCGTTCGCGTCGTGGCCGCCGATTTCTCGTTCCAGGCCGTCCGCGTTCCCCCCGGACGGCACCGCGTCGAGTTCTCCTATTCCGATCCCGGGGTGTCCGCGGCGATGGCCGTCTCGCTGGTCGCGCTCGCCGCGATCGGCTGGCGGCTTCGCCCGGAAGCGGGTTGACGGAAGGCCGGAAGGAGGGCCCGTCGCGATTGACCGTTCCGGCGGGCTCCGGTACGGTGACTTCGGGGGTGTGATGATTCGGCGACTCTTTCCGAGCTTCTTCATCGGCGGTTTCGAATGTTCCAACCACGTCCGGCGAGACGGCGTGCGGCTCGACATGATCGCGTCGACGGCGCACGACCGCTGGGCCTACGAGGACTACGTGCGGCTCGGCTCGGCGGGAATCCGCACGGCGCGCGACGGAATCCGGTGGAACCGCATCGAGAGCGCCGACGGGAGCTACGACTGGTCTTCGACCGTGGAGATGCTCCGGGCGGCTCGCCGGGCGCGGGTGCGCGTGATCTGGGACCTGCTCCATTTCGGGTGGCCGGACTTCGTCGACGTCTTCTCTCCCGAGTTCGTTCCCCGCTTCGAGAAATTCGTCCGCGCCTTCCTTCCCGTCCTCGGAGACGAAACGGACGAGGTCCCGTATCTGGCTCCCGTCAACGAGATCTCGTTCCTCTCCTTCGCGGGGGGCGAGGAGGGGTTCTTCAATCCTTTCGCGAAGAAGAGGGGAGACGAGCTCAAACGACAGCTCGTGGCCGCTTCGATCGCCGCGTGCGGCGCGATTCGCGAACGATGGTCCGATGCCCGCCTCGTGCACACCGATCCGATCATCCACATCATCGCGGATCCGCGCCGTCCCCAGGACCGGCGCCGCGCCGAGGACCATCGCCTGTCGCAGTTCGCGGCATGGGACATGATCGCCGGACGCGTGCAGCCCGAGCTCGGCGGCGCTCCGGAGTTCCTCGACGTCCTCGGCCTCAACTACTACATCCACAACCAGTGGGTGCTCGACGACGGCGTCGTCGTCCCGTCGCATCCGCAGCACCTTCCGCTCCGCTACATGCTCCGCGAGGTCCAGGAGCGCTACGGGCGGCCGATGTTCATCGCGGAGACCGGAATCGAGGACGACGTTCGGCCGGCGTGGCTCCACTACGTCGCCAAGGAAGTTCGCGGCGCGTTGCGGCTGGGGGTCGGCGTCGCGGGGATCTGCCTCTACCCGATCGTCAATCATCCCGGTTGGGAGGACGACCGCCACTGTCACAACGGGCTCTGGGACTACGCGGACGCCCGCGGCCACCGCGAGTGGTACGAGCCGCTCGCCGACGAGATGCGGCGCCAGGAAGCGCTGTTCTCGGACGAGCGCGCCGCGGCGGAAGCCGACGACGAGCGCTTCGACCATACCGAGTGGGCGGTGCTCGACGAGGCGGCTCGGCACATCGACGAAGAGACGACGCGTTCGCGGGCGTGAAGCGGCCGCCGGATCCGACGACGTTTCCGGGACGCGCCGGGAGGCGAGACGCCCACGCGTCGGGCTCGGTGTCCAGCGGCCCGGGAATTCACGGGAGGTCCGTTCCGGCATAACCGGTCAGCTCGACGTAGCTCTTCCCGGTCACCGCGGCGCCGCCGGCCCTTCCCGAAACCGTGCACGCTCCTTCCCAGTAGGTCACGCGGGTGGACCGGCTCGTCACGAGCTCCTGGTCGGGCAGCCGGGGGGTGACCGCGACGTCGACGCCGCGGGACGGGACGCGCACCCGCCATCCCGAGGGGTAGATCGCTCCGCTTCGGGGCGAACGCCACCGTCCGGCCGGCGCCACGTCGAAATCGCCGGCGGCGAGCGGGAAGGCACGGCCGTCGGCCGCGACGAACGTTCCCTGAGAGAAGGGGGAGTCGCCCCCCGATTTCGCGCGAAGGCGATAGAGCATCGTTTCGGTTCCGTCGGAGAGCTGGATCGCGAACCAGTCCCACCCCGCGAGGTCGGCGGGGAGTCCCCCCGGACCGAACTCGTGGTCGAACCAGGCGATCCCGGTCACCGCTTCCGGCGCGCCGCCCTGCGACAGCGTGCCCGAAACGGAAAGCCGCGGGAACGAAACGTAGTTCGAGTATTCGTCCGGCCGCGGTCCCTTCCGCGAGATCCCGCCCGGGCCGTTCCGGACGAGCGGCTTCACGGGCGCGAGCCGCAGCGCGATCGAACCGGACGGCATTCGCGCGCGCAGAACGTGCGTGGCGCCTTCCGCGCGCGCCTCCCAGTCCTCGTTGAAGACCGCGAGGCGGCCGGCGTCGGCGCCGGCGATCCCGGGAAACGGGCGGTGGAGCTTCTCCGCCCAGGCGAAGGTCCGCCGATCGACGTCCGTGAGGGCGAAATGCGCGGCGTCGAGATCGTCGCCGTCGGCGAGTCTCGCGCGGAAGAACGTGAGCTCGAAGCCGAACTCGCGCCGGGATGCCGTCTGCAGGTGTCCCGTGTAGTACCACCACTCGGCCTTCGCGTCGGGGTGCGCGGCGAGCAGAGAGGCGTCGGCCACCGGCGTCCGCGGCGGGGGGGCGGGAGTTCCGCCGACGATCGCCGCGAGGAGGACGCGGGCGAAGGCTCCCGGTCTCATTCTTCCCGGATCGCTGCCGCCGCGTCTCCGGAAACGGCGATCCGCGACGGAACGAGGCTGGCGGCGATCGTCGTCGCGAGCGCGAGGGCGAAGCCGAGAGCGATTCCGACCCATGGAACCGCCGGGCGGATCGACCAGCCGAACGACTGCGGGTTGATCACGAGGATCAGGAGAGCCGCAAAAGCGGCGCCCGCGAGCACGGCGAGGATGAGCGAGCCCGCGCCGATCAGCCCCGCCTCGATCGCGATCGAGCGCCGGAGCTGGTTTCGCGACGTCCCGAGCACGCGGAGAAGGGCGAGTTCCCGGCGGCGCTCGACGATGAGGGCGAAGAGCGCGTTGACGACGCCGAGCCCCGCGACGAGGAGGGCGATCCCCTCGAGCCCCCAGGTCACCGCGAAGGTGCGGTCGAAGATGCGCCGAACCTCCCTCCGGAGCGTGCGGTTCGTCAGGATCGTGAGCGCGTACCGTCCACCCGCCGCCGCGAGAATGCGGTCCCGGAGAGCTTCCGGGGAGATCCCGGGGGCCGCGCGGATCGCGACCGTCGAGACGTCGGTGTCGTGGAAGAGCGCGACGAAAACGGGACGGTCGATGACGACCGTCCCGCGGTCGTTCGAGTAGTCGGGATAGACGTCCGCGACCGTGAACGTCCGGGTCCCCGAGGGCGTCGGGACGACGACCCGGTCTCCGCGCTTCTTCCCGAAATGCCGCGAGAACGGCTCCGACACGAACGCTTCCCCGAGCCGGCGCGCTCGCCCGAAGACGGCCGCCGGATCGCGTCCCGATTCGAGCGGGAGCGCGCCGATGCGCACCGCCGTCCCGAAGTCGCCGGCTCCGACCGTGAACGGCTCTCCCTTCGCGTCCTGGACGTCGACCGTCCGGAACGGGTCCGCGACCGCGACTCCCGGAACCGCGCGCAGGAAGTCGACCGCGTCCGCGGGGATCGTGCCGATGATGCCGCGCCGCTCCCCGGTCGCCGACTTCACGAAGAGGTCGGAGGAGACGGACTGGTCGACCCAGGCGATCACCGTGCGGCGGAGGGAAGCGATCATCACGGCCATCGCGCCGCTCATGCCGAGGGCGAGAGCGAGCGCCGCGATCGCGACCGCGTTCTTCGACAGATTCCCCGCGAAGAACGCCGCCGCGAGACGGCCGGGCGCGCCGAAGAGCCGGCGCAGAGGGCGCCGGACCGCGCGCTCGAGGAGGAGGACCGCCGCCGGAGCGCCGCAGGCGAGCGCGGCGATCGCGCAGCCCACCGCGGCGAAACCGAAGAGCGGGAAACCGCGAACGGCGGGCAGCATCGCGAGCGCCGCGGCGGCGGCGGCACACCCGCCCGCCGCGAGCGCGTATCCGAGCGCCCGGCCCCGCCGGCGCCGCTCGATCGCTCCGGCGCGCATCGTCGTC
>DASTIQ010000004.1 GCA_035717485.1 Thermoanaerobaculia bacterium
CGTCTCGAACGCTTGCAGATGGTCGGATGATATTTCAGTCAGCGTGCGCGCGGCCTCGGGCGATCGATGACCGCGGGGAATGAGTGGCGGATACTTCGAATCCTGACTTTCGACTTTCCGACTCGCGACTTTCCGACTCGCAGTCCATGTAGGATTTCGACGTTCGAGAGCACATGCCCGACGAAACGACGGAAAGAGCCGGCGAGGTGATCCCCTGGGAGCGCCGATCCGAGATGGATCTCGAGACGGCGTTCGCGAAGACCGTCGCGGCGTTCCTCCACCCGCGAAAGGCCTGGGACGCGACGCCCGAGGGCGGAGGCTATTCCGGGCCGCTCATCTTCGCGGCCGTGTGCGGCGCCGTCGGCTCGCTCTTCACGGCGGCGTACAACCTCGTCCTCTTCCAGTGGATGCTGCGTCGCAATCCGACGCTCCGGCCCCCGAATCTCCCCTGGATCAGCGGCCGCGCCCTTCTTCCCTTGTCGAAGATCAACATCGTGATTTCCCCGATCGTGAACGGCGTCGTCGTGACGCTCTTCGTCTTCGTCGTCGCGGCGGTCATCCACGCGGGCGTCCTTCTCGTCGGAGGCCGGAAGCGCTCGACGTCGGGATTCGAGCGAAGCTTCCGCGTGGCGGCCTACGGCTCCGCCGGGCTCGTGGGACAGGTCGTTCCGCTGGTGGGCTCCCTCATCGCGTTCGTCTGGTGCCTCGTTCTGGTCTTTCCGGGCGTGGCGCGGATGCACCGAATGTCGCTGGGAAGGGCGGTCGCCGCCCTCGTGCTGCCCTTCGCGATACTGCTCCTGGTCATGCTCGCGGCGACGTCGCGATAGCGTCCGACTTCGTGGGGGCGCGCTCTGCCGGGCTGGCCGCACATTGCGAGTTCAGCAGCGGCGATCTCCGATCGATGACCGCTGCGACGAGCAGCCAACTTCTCGCGACTCGCGACCGAAGACCCGCGACCCTCCGACCGGATGACCGGATTCATGGACTGCCTCCTTTGCGGCGTCGCGGCGAAGATGGCACCCGTGCGGGAATTTCGAGCGCTCCGTTGGGCTTTGGAGTAAGAAGGGGGTAACTGCATGGAAACCCGAATCGATTACTCGAAAGTCGCGTCCGGAGCCGTCAACGCCATGCTCGGCATCGAGAAATACCTGACTCGGTGCGGGCTCGACCGGAAGCTCCTCAATCTCGTCTATCTCCGGGCATCGCAGATCAACGGCTGCGCCTACTGCCTCGACATGCACTGGAAGGACCTCCGCGCGGAAGGCGAGGACGAGCAGCGGCTCTACGGCCTCGACGCCTGGCGGGAATCGCCCTACTACTCCGATCGCGAGCGCGCCGCTCTCGCGTGGACGGAAGCGGTCACCCGTCTCTCCGACCACGTTCCCGACGCGGTGTTCGAAGAGGCGCGCCGGCACTTCGACGAAAAGGAGCTCGCCGACCTCACGCTCGGCATCGTCGCGATCAACGGGTGGAACCGTCTGAATATCGCCTTCCGTTCGCCGGCCGGGACCTACCAGCCCGGGCAGTGGGCAAAGGAGCAGCCGGTAAAAGCCTAGTCCGCGACGCCGCGCGGACGGCCCCGGGCGCTCCGCCCCGACGGAGCAAGACGACGTCCGGATGAGGAGCGAACGGGGTCCGGGATGCGTCGACAAGGATGAGACGCGAAAGGCGGCCGAGAGCATAGAATCTCTCGCACTGAACCTTTGAGCATCTCGGCCGGTACCAAGCTCGGTTCCTGTCCTTCGCCATGGCTGCGGAGGACGCGTCCTCTTTCACTTCCGGGCGATCGAGGACAAGCTCCGTGACCCTTTCCGCCGGCGAGAAGCTGGGTCCGTACGAAATCCTCTCGCCTCTCGGGGCCGGGGGAATGGGAGAAGTGTACCGGGCCAAAGACCCGCGGCTCGGGCGGGACGTCGCCATCAAGGTGCTCCCCGAGCGCTTCGCCGACGATGCGGAGGCAATGGGACGGTTCGAGCGCGAGGCGCGCGCGGTCGCCGGCCTCTCGCACCCGAACATCCTGGCGCTCCACGACGCGGGACAGCACGAAGGCGTCTCGTTCGCGGTCATGGAGCTCCTCGAAGGCCAGACGCTGCGCGACGAGCTCGAGGAGGGAAGGATCGCGCCGCGGAAGGCCGCCGACTACGCGCGGCAGATCGCCGACGGGCTGGCGGCCGCGCACGAGAAGGGGGTCGTTCACCGGGACCTGAAGCCCGAGAACCTCTTCGTGACGCGCGACGGCCGCGTGAAGATCCTCGACTTCGGGCTCGCCCGCCTCACGCCGTTCACCGACTCGAGCGATTCGCACTCTCCCACGGCCGCGGTCGGAACGGAGCCCGGCGCGATCCTCGGAACGGTCGGCTACATGTCTCCCGAGCAGGTCCGCGGCAAGGCGGCCGACGCGCGGAGCGACATCTTCTCGCTCGGCGCGGTTCTCTACGAGATGTTGACCGGTCGCCGCGCGTTCGGCCGCGAGACGGCGGCCGAGTCGATGACCGCGATCCTGCGGGAGGAGCCGGAGGAGATCGCGGAGTCGGGAGGGCGGATCTCGGCGGCGCTCGATCACATCGTGCGGCGGTGCCTCGAGAAGAAGCCCGAGCAGAGATTCCAGTCGGCGCGGGATCTCGCGTTCGCGATCTCGGAAGCGGGCGGCTCCTCCTCGGTTTCCGGCTCCGCCGCCGGACGC
>DASTIQ010000005.1 GCA_035717485.1 Thermoanaerobaculia bacterium
GGCACCTTCGCTCCTTCGCTCTTCATGGGGGCGGCGCTCGGAGCGGCGCTCAGCCATGCTCTCCAGCACGTCTTTCCCGGGGCGGGTATCGATTCCGGGGCGTACGCCCTCGCGGGAATGGGAGCGTTCTTCGCGGGCGTCCTGCGCTGTCCGATCGCGGCGGTCCTGATCGTGATCGAGGTGACGGGAGACTACGGCCTCGTTCTCCCGCTGATGCTCTCGGTCGCGCTGGCGATGACCGTTTCCCGGCTCGTGTCGCCGCGCAACATGGTCGAGCAGCAGATGCTCGAGGAGGGATTCGTGGAATCGGAGAGCGCTCCGGATCCCCTCTCGAACGCCCGCGTCCGGGACGTGATGTCGCGATCGCCGATCGCGGTCCTCGCGGCCGCCGACGTCCTTTCCGCGGCGCGCACGGTCGCGGGGACCCGGCACCACTTCTATCCCGTCGTGGACGCGGAGGGAAGGCTCGCGGGGCTCCTTGCCGCCGACGCGATCGACGAGGCGGTCCGCGACGGCCGGGCGGACGTCCCCGTCTCGTCGATCCGGACGCCCGCCGCGGTCGTCGGAAGGGAGGACGAACCGGTTCGGACGCTCGTCGCGCGCATGGCGGCCGCGGGCGTGACGCGTTGCCCCGTCGTGGCGGGAGACGGCTCGGGCCTCCTCGCCGGATTCGTGGGTCCGGCGGACCTCCTCGACGCGAGAATCCGCAGCGCTCGCGCCGCGGACGACGATGAAGCGATTGCATCTGGCCCGGGGGGACGAGGCGGGGGATAGTCGAGACGGCCCGAAAGGAGTCCTTCATGGACGTTCAAAGCCACCCCCGACCCGCCGAAAACCCCGCTTCGCGGGGACGGATCGCCACGATCCTCTTCGCGACCGACCTCTCGCCCGCCTCCGAGCGCGCCTTCGACGAGGCGCGCCGCCTGGCCCGCCAGTTCGGCGCCGAGCTCGTCATCGCGCACGCGTACGACCCGGCCTCCGTTCTCGCTCTCGGCTACATCCCCGCTCACGCGTACCTCGACTGGGAGGACCAGTTCCGCGCCTCGCTCGAGGCGAAACTGGATCCGCTCGTCGAGCTCGCGCGCCAGGACGGAATCGACGCCCGCCCGTCGGTGCTGTCGGGTCAGCCGGAGCAGGCGATCGTCGAGGCCGCCGAGCGCGAGGGCGCCGGAATGATCCTGATGGGCACGCATGGGCGGACCGGCCCGTCGCGGTTCTTCCTCGGGAGCGTCGCTTCGCGGGTGATCGCCACGGCGGCGTGCCCGGTGATGACGGTCCGCGCGTAGTCCGCGGAAGACCGGGACTCTCTCAGCGCGGCGCCGCCCCCCGCTCCGGAGAGCCCGGCTCGAACGGCCAGAGTCCGTAGAACCTCAGTCCGTCCTCCAGCCCTCGCTCGCCGAGGAGCTTCGCCGTCGCGGCGGGAGGCCAGGGCCTCGCGAGACGCTCGGGCCGGTCGGCGGCCCAGAACGCCAGCGCCGCGAAAACCGCCGAGTCCCGGCGAATCATGGCCGGATCGACCGCGTCGATCGTGTCGGCTTCCGAATGGTGGGTCCGGGCGTAGGCGGGCGAGTCCTGTCCGATCCCGACCGCGGCCGCCCCGACGAGCGTGAACGGCAGAGTGTCCATCCCGGCTTCGACCTCGTCGTCCACCGCGATCCGGCCGAATCGCGAGAGCTCCCCCGCGAGACGCCGCGCGGCGTCCACCGCTTCTCTCCTTCCGCCCAGGTGAAGCGCGTCGATCGGCCCGGGGCCGTCGTCGAGGACGAAAACTGCGACGAGATCGGCCATTTCGGCGGCATGCGCCCGCACGTAGGCGATCGAGCCGACGAATCGCTGCTCCTCTCCGGTGAAGAGCACGAAGCGGAGCGTTCGCCGCGGGCGGATTCCGGTCCCGAGAATCGCCCGCGCCGACTGCAGGACCGCGGCGACGCCGAAGCCGTCGTCGGTCGCGCCCTGCGCGAGATCCCACGAGTCGAGATGAGCCCCGGCGAGAACGACCTCGCGCGGACGCTCGCGCCCCCGGATCTCCCCCACCACGTTGGCGGATTCGACCGGACCCGCGGTCACCCGGTTCAGGACGCGAAGCCGTGCGCGGACCTTCCCGCGAGTCGCGAGGAGCCGTTCGACCGCCGAGTGTCCCTCGGGAGTCAGGCTGACGACCGGAATGTCGTCGATGCCGTCGAACGCGAGCGAGGTCGTGTGCGCGAGATCCATCCCCCCCGCCGCCCCGGCGAGCGGCGCCAGCGCCACGCCCGCGGCTCCCGCCGCGAGCGCCCGGCGGACGAGCGTCTCGAGCGTCGCCGCCCGCGGCGCCCAATTCGCGGGCTTCTCTCCCCGTTCGACGGTCAGGACGATGCGGCCCTTCCAGGCGGCGGCGTTTTTCATCTCGTCGTCGAGGCGGAAGAGATTCACGGGCACGATCTCGGCGTCGACTCCCGAGGCCGGCGTCGAGCCCGTCCAGCCGTAGGAAACGACGCGCAGAGAGCGCCGGACGGGAAACGTCGTTTCGAGGCTCGCCGAACCGCGCTCCCAGCCGCGGCGAAGGGAGAATTTCTCGGCATGGACGTTTTCGAGGCCGATCGCCCGCATCCGGCCGGCGGCCCACTCGATCGCCCGGTCCGCCGCGGGGGAACCCGTGAGCCGCCCGCCGATCCGCAGGCAGAGATCCCGCAGGTCCTCCTCGCCGCTGCCGCCGGCGAGCGCCCTTTCGATGATCGCGGGGGCGGCCGCGGGGAGCTCGGAGGGGGAAAGGCCGGGTTTCGCGGGCGCCGCCCTCGCGACGGCGGCCGCGAGGAGCACGGCCGAACAGGCGGCGCCCGACCGCCTCACAGCTTGATGCAGACGTTCTTCGCTTCGGTGAAGAAGTCGAGAGAGTCGAAACCTCCCTCGCGCCCGACGCCGCTTTCCTTCATCCCGCCGAAGGGAACGCGAAGGTCCCGGAGCAGCCACGTGTTCACCCAGACGGTGCCGCACTCGATCGCCGCGGCGACCCGATGCGCCCGCCCGAGATCCCGCGTCCACACGCTCGCCGAAAGACCGTACCGCGAGCCGTTCGCGTAGGCGACCGCTTCCTCCGCGGTGTCGAACGGCGTCACGGTCACGACGGGGCCGAAGATCTCCTCCTGCATGACCCGCCGCGAGCAATCGAGCCCGGCGAGGACCGTCGGCTCCAGGAACCAGCCGCCGCGAAGGCGGTCGGGGAGGTGCGCCGGGCGCTTTCCGCCGCAGAGGACCTCGCCGCCCTCCTCCCTCGCGAGATCGACGTACCCGGAGACTTTCTCGAAGTGCGCCTCGCTGATCAGCGCGCCGACTTCCGTCGCGGGATCCCGCGGATCGCCGACGACGAGACTCCTCGTCCGCTCGAGGAACCGATCCAGGAATTCGTCGTAGAGCGCCCTCTCGACGAAGATCCGCGACCCGCACAGGCAGATCTCTCCCTGGTTGGAGAAGCTCGAAGAGATCGAGGTGGCGACCGCCTCGTCGAGGTCCGCGTCTGCGAAGACGATGTTCGGGTTCTTTCCGCCGAGCTCGAGGGAGACTTTCTTGAAGAGAGGCCCGGCGAGCGCCATCACGTCCGCTCCGGTCCGCGTCCCGCCGGTGAACGAGATCAGCGGAACGCCGGGATGGCCGGTGAGGGCGCGGCCGGCCCCGGCTCCCCGACCGTGGACGATGTTGACGACGCCGGGGGGGATTCCCGCTTCCCGGGCGAGCTCCGCCAGCCGGTTGGCGGTCAGCGGCGTGAGCTCCGAGGGTTTCGCGACGCAGCAGTTTCCCGCCGCGATGGCGGGCGCGATCTTCCACGTCAGGAGGTAGAGGGGAAGGTTCCAGGGCGAGATCAGGCCGGCGACGCCGAGCGGCTGGCGCAGCGTGTAGTTGAGCGCGCGGTCGTCCGTCGCATGGCACTTCGTCTCGGCGTGGAGGATCGCCGTGGCGAAAAAACGGAAGTTCTTCACCGCGCGGGGGACGTCCAGCCGCCGGGCGAGCGCGACCGGCTTCCCGCTGTCCTGCGACTCGAGGGAGGCGAGCTCGTCGAAGTTCTCCTCCACGAGATCGGCGAGCCGCATCAGGAGCTTCGATCGCTCCTCGGCGGGCGTGCGGCTCCACGAGGGGAACGCGCGCGAAGCCGCCGCGACCGCGGCGTCGACGTCCGTCGCGTCGCTGTCGGCGATTTCGGCGATCTCCTCGCCCGTCGCCGGTTCGAGGTCCGGCAGATGGTTTCCGGCGCAGGGCGGCCGAAACTCTCCGCCGATGAAATTGAAGACGCGTTTCACGCGGCGATTCTAACCGGCACGCGTTGAAATGGCGGCGAGGTCCGTGGTACGAAGCGCGAATGCCTCTCCTCGGAAACAGCGTGTCCTTCGTGCCGGCGGCTCGCCGACGAGCTCGAGAGGCGGCGCGGGCCTTCGCCGCGGCGACGGGCGGCTCACTCCGCCGCGCTCCGAACCCGTGTCGCGGCATTTCCGGGCAGGGGAACTGAACCCATGGCCAAGCGCCGCGCTCCTCTCTATTACGCGGACTACATCCAGCTCGACCGGTTGCTCGATTGCCAGCGGCTCGAGAGCGCCCGCCGGGGACGCCCGGCCCACGACGAGATGCTGTTCGTGATCGTCCACCAGGCGTACGAGCTCTGGTTCAAGCAGATCCTGTGGGAGCTCGACGCCGTGCTCGCGATCTTCCGGAGCGCGTCCGTTCCGGAGGAGGACGTCGGGCGCGCGGTCTCGCATTTCGGGCGCATCGTCGAGATCCAGCGGGTCCTCATCCAGCAGATCGACGTGCTCGAGACGATGACTCCGCTCGATTTCCTGGAATTCCGGGACGACCTGATCCCGGCGTCGGGAGTCCAGAGCCTCCAGTTCCGCCTGCTCGAGAACAAGCTCGGCGTCCGGCGCGAAGACCGCCTCCAGCTGCACGACGCCCCGTACACGTCGCGATTCCGCAAGGAAGACCGCGCGAGGCTCGACGCGTCGGAGAAGGAGCCTTCGCTCTTCGACCTGCTCGAGCGATGGCTCGAGCGCACGCCTTTCCTGAGCTTCGGCACGTTCGACTTCTGGAGGGACTACCGGGCGGCGGTGGATCGGATGCTCGCGGGCGACCGCGCCTCGATCCGGCGCAACCCGACGCTCACGGCCGCGGAGAAATCCACCCAGATCGCGGGACTCGAGGCCACCGCGCGGCGCTTCGAGGACGTCTTCGGGACCGGGGGAGAAGCGCCGGCCGCGGCGCACGGTCGCCATTTTTCCCGGCGGGCGCTCCAGGCCGCTCTCCTCATCAACCTCTACCGCGACGAGCCGATCCTCCACCTGCCGTTCCGGCTCCTCGCCCTCGTCGTCGACGTCGAACGGAATTTCACGAGCTGGCGTCAGCGCCACGCGCAGATGGTGCTCCGGATGATCGGCGACAAGATCGGAACCGGCGGGAGTTCGGGCCACGAGTACCTCGGTCGGGCGGCCGAGCGTCACCGCGTGTTCGGCGATCTCGTCGGTCTCTCGTCGTTCTTCATCCCCCGCTCCGCGCTTCCCCGGCTGCCTCCGAAGGTCAAGGGGACGATGGGATTCCGCTTCGGCCGCCGGCGGGCGCCTCCGCGACGATCTTGAGCTCGACGGAGATCGGGGTCGGAAGAGCGACGACGCCGACCGTCGTGCGCGTCGGCCGGATCTCGCCGAAGTAGTCCCCGTACACCCGGTTGAACGCCGCGAAATCGCGGGCCATGTCGGTCAGGAAGACGGTCACGTCGATCACCTTCTCGAGGGAGCTCCCGGCGTCTTCGAGGATCGCCTTCGCGTTCTCGATGCACGAGCGGGTCTGCGCCTCGATTCCTTCGGCGACGGCGTCCGTCTCGCGGTGCCGCGGCCCGATTCCCGAAAGGAAGAGCAGATTCCCGAATCGCCGCGCGTGCGGGTACGGGCCGACCGGCCGGGGAGCCCGGCTCGAAACGATCTCGCCCTTCCGGGCATCGCCACCGTCGGCCGGCCGGCTCATGCGTTCCTATAATATCGACCTCGCACGGGAGGGCGGCCAATGCAGCGGCAGGCGATCAATTTCGCTCGGTGGATCGACGCGCACCGGGAAGACCTCAAACCTCCCGTCTGCAACAAGAAGGTCTTCGACGAGGACGATTTCATCGTCATGGTCGTCGGGGGCCCGAACAGCCGCAAGGATTACCACGTCGACGAAGGGCCCGAGCTCTTCTACCAGCTCGAGGGAGAGATGGTCCTGAAGACCATCCAGGGCGGGCGCGTCGTCGACGTGCCGATCCGGGCCGGCGAGATGTACCTGCACCCGCCGCGCGTTCCGCACTCGCCGCAGCGGATGGCCGGCTCCGTCGGACTCGTCGTCGAACGCAAGCGCCTCCCCCACGAGAAAGACGGCCTCCAGTGGTATTGCGACCGGTGCACGAATCTGCTCTACGAGGAGTACTTCCCGCTCCGGAACGTGGAGAAGGACTTCCCCCCGATCTTCGACCGTTTCTTCGCGAACCCCGAACATCGCACCTGCAAGAAGTGCGGCACCGTCATGCCCACGCCGGGCCCTTAGGTTCCGTCGCGGGGCGCCGTTGCTGAAGATCGACATCCACACCCACATCCTCCCCGAGACGCTTCCCGACTTCGAGAAAGCGTACGGAGCGCGCGGTTTCGTCCGGCTCGAGCACCACGCGCCGGGCCGCGCCCGAATGACGATCGACGGGCGGTTCTTCCGCGAGATCGAGAGCAACTGCTGGGACGCCGGGGCGCGCCTCGAGGAGTGCGACGCCCGCGGCGTCGACGTCCAGGTCCTCTCGACGATCCCGGTGCTCTTCGGCTACGGGGCGGAGCCGGCCCGCGCCCTCGAGTTCGCCCGCCGGTTGAACGATCACATCGCCGGCGTTCAATCGGCCCGCCCGTCGCGGTTCGTGGGGCTCGGGACCGTTCCGATGCAGGATGCGCGTCTGGCGATCGGCGAGCTCACGCGGTGCGTCCGCGAGCTCGGCCTCGCGGGGATCGAGATCGGGTCGAACGTCAACGGCGCCAATCTCGACGACCCCGAGCTCTTCCCGATCTTCGAGGCCGCCCAGGAGCTCGGTGCGGCGGTATTCGTCCATCCCTGGGAGGTCGTGGGGAGGGAACGCATGCCGAAGTACTGGCTCCCGTGGCTCGTCGGTATGCCGGCGGAAACGTCGCTCGCGATCTGCTCGCTGATCTTCGGCGGGGTGCTCGAACGCCTTCCCCGGCTCCGCCTCGCGTTCGCGCACGGCGGCGGCGCGTTCCCCGGGACCTTCGGGCGCATCGCCCACGGATTCGACGTCCGACCCGATCTGTGCGCCGTGGACAACCCCGTCGCCCCGCGCGAATATCTCCGGCGGATCACGGTCGATTCCCTCGTCCACGACCCGGGAATGCTGCGTTACGTCGTGGACCTCTTCGGCGCGGACCGCGTCGCGCTCGGTAGCGACTACCCGTTTCCGCTGGGCGAGGCGAACCCGGGCGAGCTGATCGAATCGTGCCGCTTCCCGGAAGAGACGCGGGCCCGGATCCTGCACGGAACGGCGCTCGAGTGGCTCGGGCTGCCCCGGGAGCGCTTCGAGGTCTCGTGAGCGAGCCGTTCCACTCCGGGCGCGATTTCGCGGTCGCGCTGGACGAGGCCGATCCGCTCCGGGAGTTCCGCGCGGAGTTTCACGTCCCGAAGAGGGACGACGGCGAGGAAGAGATCTACTTCGCCGGAAACTCGCTGGGGCTGCTGCCGCGGCGGACCCGCCGTTACGTGGACGACGAGCTCGACAAGTGGAGCCGGCTCGCCGTGAAGGCGCATTTCTCCGGACCGGATCCGTGGATGCCCTACCATGAGCTCCTCGCGCCGGCGACGGCGCGGCTCGTCGGAGCGCTTCCCACCGAAGTCGTGACGATGAATTCGCTCACGGTCAACCTCCATCTGATGATGGCGACGTTCTACCGCCCCACGCGGGAGCGCTTCCGGGTCCTCGTCGAGGATCATGCGTTCCCGTCGGACGACTACGCGGTCGAGTCGCACGTCGCGAGCCGCGGATTCGACCCGGCTTCCGCCGTCGTCCGCCTCCGTCCGCCCGACGGCGGGCCGGCGATCACGACGGAAGAGATCGCGGAGGCCCTCGCGCGCGAGGGCGATTCGATCGCGCTCGTCCTGCTGCCGGGGGTGCAGTACTACACGGGTCAGGCGTTCGACCCGGAAGCGATCACCCGCCTGGCGCACGAAAAGGGGTGCGTCGCGGGATTCGACCTGGCTCACGCGGCGGGGAACGTGCCCTTGCGGCTCCACGACGCGAACGTCGACTTCGCCGTCTGGTGCACCTACAAGTACCTGAACGGCGGCCCCGGCTCCGTCGGCGGCTGCTTCGTCCACGAGCGGCATGGCAGGAACGGCGATCTCCCGCGCCTGGCCGGCTGGTGGGGGCACGACAAGGAGACGCGTTTCCGGATGCGGCCGGGGTTCCGGCCGATTCCCGGGGCGGAGGGGTGGCAGCTCTCGAACCCGCCGATCCTCTCCCTGGCCGCGATCCGCGCGTCTCTCGAGATCTTCGAATCGGCGGGAGGAATCGGGCCCCTGCGCGAGAAGTCGATTCGCCTGACCGGCTATCTCGAGTGGCTGCTGCGCCGGGAAGCCGGCGATCGCGTCGAGATCTTCACGCCGTCCGAGCCGGGCCGGCGCGGCTGCCAGCTTTCGCTCCGCGTGAAGCCCGGCTCGATCCCCGGCCGGACGGTGTTCGAAAGGATCGAGGCGGCCGGCGTGACGTGCGACTGGCGCGATCCGGACGTGATCCGGGTCGCCCCGGTGCCGCTCTACAACCGGTTCGAGGAAGTGCACCGCTTCGTCGGGATCCTGCGGGCCGCGATCCGTTGAGCGCGCGTTGAGGAGCTCTCCGAGGACTCCGCGGGAAACGGAAGAGATCACGCTCGTCGGCGCCGGCCTCGCCGGGACGCTCCTCGCGGTTCTCCTGGCCCGGCGCGGCCACCGGGTGACGATCCACGAGCGCCGCCCCGATCCCCGAAAGGTCCGCGCGTCCTCCGGGCGCTCCATCAACCTCGCGCTCGCCAACCGCGGCATCCACGCGCTGGAACGGGCGGGTCTGATGGACCGCGTCCGGCCGGCGTTGATCCCGATGGCGGGACGGATGCTGCACGACGAGAGCGGCGGCCTGCGGCTGGTCCCTTACGGCAACAAGCCGCACGAGGTCATCTACTCCGTCTCGCGCGGCGGCCTGAACGCGCTGCTCATGGACGCCGCCGAGTCGACCGGCCGGGTTTCGATCCGGTTCGGACAGTCCTGCGGCGGCGTCGATTTCGAAAACCGCCGGGTCCGGATCCGCTCCGGCGACGACTCGGAAATACACGAATCTCCCTACGCCGTCCTCATCGGAACCGACGGAAGCGCCTCGGCGGTTCGCGCCGCCATCGTCGCGAAGACCGGAGGGGACGCCGCCGAGGAGCCGCTCGGCCACGGCTACAAGGAGCTCTCGATCCCCGCGGCTCCGGGCGGGGGCTTCCGGATGGAAAGGAACGCGCTCCACGTCTGGCCGCGCGGCGAGTACATGCTGATCGCGCTGCCCAACGCCGACGGCAGTTTCACGGCGACGCTTTTTCTTCCCAACCGCGGCGAGGAGAGCTTCGAAGCCCTCCGGATTCCGGAAGACGTGCGGAAGCTCTTCGAGCGCCGGTTCCCGGATGCGATCCCCCACCTCCCCGATCTCGCCGGGCAGTTCTTCGCCAACCCGACCGGTCATCTCGAAACGATCCGCTGCCGCCCCTGGTTCTTCGAGGACCAGGCGCTCGTTCTGGGCGACGCGGCGCATGCGATCGTGCCGTTTCACGGACAGGGGATGAACGCGGCTTACGAGGACTGTGACGCGCTGGACGCGCTGCTCGAACGGGACGACCGGCCCTGGGGAGAGATCTTCGCGGAATTCGAGGCGCTTCGGCGCCCCGACGCCGACGCGATCGCCGCGATGGCCCTCGAGAACTATGTCGAGATGCGGGCGACCGTCCGCGAGCCCGCGTTCCAGCTCAAGAAGGAGATTTCCTTCCGCCTGGAGGAGCGGCATCCCCGCCAGTTCGTCCCGCGCTACTCGATGGTGATGTT
>DASTIQ010000006.1 GCA_035717485.1 Thermoanaerobaculia bacterium
GCGGCGACCGAGGCGTACCGATGCCGGCACTCCGCAGGAAGAGCGCGGGCGGCACGCGCCGAAGGTTCTCGCCGGAACCTTGAAGCGGCGCGAGACGCGAGCGAGACGCGCACCCACAGACCGCCGGACCCCGCAGGCGTACCGCGGCGTACGTCGGAGGGGCACGGCGGTCGAGGACGCGCGTATTCGCTCGATGTATGGACGCGCCTGCGCGCTAAGCCGAGGGTTTCCGGCCGGAGACCACGAAATAGTTCAGCATCACGAACACGTCGGGGTTCTGCCAGTAGGCCGCCGCCGCGGCTTCCAGTCCCTTCAGCATCTCCTCCGTCATCGCTCCCGCGCGGACGAGCGGGGTGAGCATTCCGATGTCGAACTGGCGGCGGAAGGGCTCGATTCCCTGCTCGTCGCTGTGCGCGACCGCGGTCGCGACCGTCACGTCGGAAAACCCCGCATTCGAAAGGATCTTCCAGAGCCGCCGGCCGATGCGGCGGTTCCCACCCGCCCGCGCCTGGACCGCGGCCATCGTCTTTTCGAGCTCGGCGAACCCGGGGATCGGCGGATCGAAGATCGCGAGCAGGTCGTCGTCGGCGTCGATCACGGCGAACGAGCCGCCCGGCCTCACGATCCGGAACGCCTCGGCCGCCGCGGAGGCGGGGTCGGGGAGGTGCTGGAAGAGGAGCCGCGCGACGCCGAAGTCGAATCGGTCGGCGGGAAGGCCGGTCGCGTCCGCGGAGCCGTGGACGAACGTCACGCGATCCAGACCCCTGCCGGCGAGATGAGCCCGGGCATCGGCGAACAGCGATGCGTCACGATCGACGCAGGTGATTCGAGCGGCGGGCCAGCGATCGAGGATCTGGCCCGTGTAGAAGCCCGGGCCGCTCCCGAGCTCGACGACCTCCTGGCCGTCGGAGAGTCCGGCGCTTTCGAGCGCCCGCGACTCGCTCTTCCAGGCGAGGGCCGCCTGGAGGCGCAGCCGATCGACTTCGGAGGAGCGGTCGCGGTTGGCCCGCGCGACGTCGTAGGAGCCGGGCCCGGTCATCGCGGAGCATTCTACGAAAAGGGGAGCGCAAACGTCGCAAAGGGATTGCCGACGAGCGCCGTGATTTTCCTGGATCAGGCGCCGCGATGGCTCTCGGCGTAGCGTGGGTGCGTTCTCGAGAAGGAGTGAGTCTCATGAAATCCATGCTTCGAGGCGCCGTTTCCGGCGTGATCATGGTCCTCGTCCTGGCGTCGTCGGCCGCGGCCCAGGCCCGATTCCGCCGGGCGTCCGGCGGCGAACCCGGGGTGCTGATCGGTCCGAACGCCGCGGTGGCGTCGGGCGTTCCCCGCAACATGCCCCTGATCGGGCGTCTCCTCGGCGCCGACGACATCCTGTTCCGCACGTCCGTCGACATCCAGAACAACACCGACGCCGCGACGCTCGTGACGTTCTGGATCCACGGGAGAAATCTCCACACCGGCGAGACGATCTCGGCCTACGGCAACATCACCAACGACGACACCGACGAGTTGATGAAGGGAATGACGAACTTTCACACCGACGACATCGTCGCCGACCTCGTCGATCAGCAATTCCTCCCCGCCTCGCTCCTCACGGACGGATTCCTCGGCTCGGGATTCGTCGTCTTCCAGGGGTTCGGAACGGGTCAGGGAGCGATGCAGGCCCGCTTCTACAGCGAGGTCGGATCGGCCGGCGGAACGATGGCCGGGGGGACGATCGGCGTGTCCCTGAACAGCAACGACATCGGACGCAACGAGCCCCGCACGCTCTACGGGGTGTTTCGGGACAGCCGCGGATTGTCGGGCACGCCCCAGCTCTACTCCAACATGTTCCTGAACAACGTCGGCTACGTCAACGACCAGAGCCAGCTCGTCGGCGACACGATCGACGTCCGGCTGACCGCCTACTCGACGACGACGTGCCAGGAGACCGGAGTCGTCCGTACCGTCCAGCTCGCGCCGTTCCAGACCGTCGGGGTTTCCGACGTCGTCAAGTACATGGGAGTCAACCCGCCGACGGAGGACGACACGATCATCGTCAAGGCGGAAGTCGTGAACGGGCTCTCGGCCATCCAGGGCATCGGGGCGATCATCGACCAGACCACCAAGGACCCCTCGGGATTCGAGATGCACGAGGCTCGTCCCGTGCAGACGCCGGTTCCGACCGTGGACGGGACGTGGAACCTGACGTTCACGATCACGGCGAGCTCCGGATCGGGTGTACCGCCCAAGAACACGCATGCCCCGGGCCGGATGACCCTGGTGACCTCCGGCTCGAACGCGTCGGGCACCCTCTACGGAACCTACAACTACGGTTCCGAGCAGGTCGAGTGGGGGATGCAGATCGCGGGCACGGTCGACAGCCAGGGGGTGGTCGCCTTCTCGATCACGCAGATCACCGCCTGCTCGGGGCCGATGACGGGCACGGGATCGATGACCCTCGCGGCGGACGGAAATCATCTCAACGGGAGCTACACCGGGCACGACAACTGCGGCCACTCGGTTTCCGCTGACATCGCGGGCGGCCGCGTCTTCTGACCCCAGCTCGCCGCGGCATTCCGATCGGGCGCCGAAAGGCGCCCGATCTGCTTCAGGCGGCCGGTTTTCCCGTTGTGTTCGGCCGCCCGGCCGGCCTCCGCAACCTCAGCGCGGCGAAGATCACGGCGAGCGAGGGGATCCAGAGCCAGGCGATCTCGCTGTTCGTCACGCGAATCCCGCCCGGATCGAGCCAGGGATTTCCGGTCGGCGGCGTGACCCGGATCGGGCGGAACAAGGAGTGATATCGGGTCGCCGAGAACGGCGCGAGGACGGCGACGCCGACGCCGCTCGCCATCGACGCGTCGAGGAATCCGTGCGAAAGCCCGGCGAGCAGGAGGGCCGCGCCGGCGCGCGCGCGGAAGTCCGGCGGGTCGTTGCGGAACAGGAAGAAGAGGAGCGCCGCCGACGCGGCGACCGCGAACGCGACGGAGTGGGTGATCCCGCGGTGCCCGAACATCCCTCGATAGCGGGCTCCCATCCACACGAAGCTGATATCGACGTCCGGCACGACCGCGATCGCGGCCGCGGCGACCCAGTATCGCGCGGGAGGTCTCTTCGTCGGCCGGAGAACCGCTGCGATCGCCGTCGCCGTCAGCGCGTGGGAGAGGACGGCGGCCAGGAGCTCAGTTCTCCGGCGCGGCGCGCGAGACCCGCGCCTCGAGCCAGCCTCGGACGAGCGGCAGCGCTTCGGCGGGGAAGTCGTGCCCGGTCTCGAGCACCTCACGCGTGACGTTCGCGCCGCGACTCTCGAGCGCCGCGGCATTCCGGGCGATCGTCTCCGGCGGATAGAACTCGTCCGAACGCCCGGCGAGGTAGAGCACGTCGAGGGCCGCGTCGCCGTACCGGGGGGAATCGCTCCAGTCTCCCGGAATCCCTCCGGCGATCGCGATCACGCCCCGGACCCTCCCGGGATACGTGAAGGCGTAACGGAAATTGAGCGCGACCGATTGCGAGAATCCGAGGAGGAAGACCGCCCCGGGATCGATCCGGCGCCCCGCGGCGAGCCGCGCCACGATCGCGTCGATCGCCGCGTGGTGGAGCGCGATCGACTCGTCCGGCTTCCAGTTCGAGATCCACCCGAAACCGACGCCGAGCGGCTTCGACCGGTCTTCGGGGCGGATGAGATGCGGGTGAGGACCCTGAAGGCAGACCAGCGCGAAGCCGTCGGGAACCGCGGGCCGGACGAGCCGTCCCATGGACCTCTTGCTGCCCCCGTAGCCGTGCAGCGCGACGAGGAGCGGCGCGGCGGGCCGCTCCGGAAGGGAAACGTCGCACCACGACGCGGATTCCTGCGGGATGCGCCATTCCTCGGTGCCCCGCTCCGGCGTCATTTGATGAAGTATCCAGCCGCCTTCCAGTCGCTCCCCTCGCGAACGGCCGTGACGGTCTCGACGGCATCGGCCTTGGCCGCGTAGGAGGCGTGGAACTGGATCACGAAGTACTCGCCGTCCGGCGCGCCCGGCAGCGACCTCCGGAAGTCGGCGGATTTCAGGGTGCGTTTGCCGAGGTCGCCCATCGGTTTCCTCCCGCCGTTCATCGCGTCCACCCATCGCTGTCGGGACACGGCGCCCTGGAAGAGCTTCGACGCGTCGTCCCAGGACTGTCCGTACTTTCCTTCGTCGATGACGTGGAGCCACGTCGTCATGGCCGTGACGGCGGGCAGCGAGTCCGGCGGCTTGGGCGGCTCGTCGGCCGCGCGGGCGGCGAAGGGCGCCAGGACGAGGGCCAGAGCGGCGCCGAGGAGCGCGAGGGGACGAAGACGCATGAGAACCTCCCTCCGGGACGGCCCCGGAGGGAAGATTCTAGCCTGCCGGCGCGGCGATCCGCGGTTACTTCGCGCCGCTCTTCTTCGCGAACGCGGAAGCCGGCACGTCCCCGGAGATCGTGACGCCGTCGTCGGTGCGGCTCACCTTGATCCTGCGGATCGCCGACACGAGCTCGGGGTTCTTCGACTGCGCCGACATGCGCCACGCCGCGAGCATCCCGCGGAGGACGTCCTCGAGGTTCTGCCGCGTCTCCTCGTCGGAAGCGACGCCCGTCGCCGAGATCGACACGGCCGAACCGGAGACGTCCGCCTGGAACGTCACCAGCGACAGGGACCGGAGCGCTCCCGCGAGCTGCGCCGCCGGGCTGTCTCCGCCTTCGCGGGCCGAGGAAGGATGGATCCGCTGGATCCGGGCGGCGTCGACGATCGCCCAGGCGGCCGAACGCGTATCGACGCGGCCGAGAGCGTCGGAAACGAAGGAGTGCGGCGGGAGGCCGGCCGACCCGGCCGCATACGCGTCGAGCGCGTGGAGAAGCGCCGGTTCGCTTCCCGCGATCACGAGCGTCGACGAGACGAAGGCCACCGCGCCGGAGTCGTGCGCGTGCTCTCCCGCGTGGGCCGGAAGCCGGTAATACGGGAAGGGGGCGGCGTCGATGCGCACCGCTCCCCGCGACGCGGTCGCCGCGGCGAGAGCGTCGGGGTGGAAGCGTCCCTCGAAGACGACGAGCGGTCCCGGATCGCCGGTCCCGGCGGCGGTGAGCGAGAAGACGGCGGAGTCGACGTCCTTCTTCGGATCGAGGCCGGCGTCGTTCAGGAACCGCGCGGCCTTTCCGTCGGCCGAAACCGCATCGGTCTCGTGGAACAGGTCGGCCGAGACCGCGCTCGATTTCAGCCGGTCGAATCGGACCTCGCCGACCGCGAGGGCGTCCGAAGGCACGAGGGCGAGCCCGTCGGCGGGCGGCGCCGCGGGCGCCGCCGAAACGGCGCCCGCGAAAGCGGGGACGAAAGCGCAGAGGAGAAGGGCGAGGCGTTTCATCAGAAATCCTTTCTCTGGAAGAGCCATGAGGCGAGCAGGAAACAGGCGAGCCCGAAGGCCGCCGTCGTTCCGAAGGAAAGAGCGGAAATCGAGCCCGTCACCTCGTGCGGCACGGCGCGGCCGCCGACGAGCGCGATGGCGGCGCGGCCGAGCTCGACGACTTTCGGGAGCGTCCAGTAGAGCCCCCGCACGATCGCCGCCTGCCACTCGTGCGCCATCGCCGCCTCGATCTTCTCGTGGCCCGCGAAGATCGTCGAGAGGAAGAAGATCGCGTAGGTCGCCATGATCGAGACGCCGGTCGAGGAGGTCACGACGCCGATGCAGAACGAGAACGCCATCAAGACCGCGATCGTCAGCAGGATCACGAGCGCCGCGAGAAAGAACCGCGGGTGCATGACCTTCGTCTTCCACGCCACGATCGCCCAGATCGCGCCGACGAGATAGACGACGTTCGCGGCCGCGAGCAGCATCCCGGCCACGTAACGCGACGCGAGGAGGCGGACGCGGCCGGTCGGCCGCGAGAGGTAGAGGTCGATCGTTCCCTTCTCCTGGAGGCGCGGCGTCAGGTGCGCCGTCGCGAAGATCGCGAGGAACGTTCCGATGACGTAGAGGAACGCGGAGAACCCCGATTCGAATCCGATGACGAGCCGGTCGAGGTCGACGCGCTCTCCTCCCATCTGCACCGACTGCCCGAAGAGCTTCGCTCCCGCGAGCGCGCCGTTGACGATGTCGAGATTGACGGCGAAGGCGAAGATCAGGATGAACAGGGAAGAGAGCACGAAGTAGGCGACGAGCGTCCACCGCGCCGCGGCCTCGCGAAAGACGTCCTCGACGTTGGCGGCGAGCGTTCTCATCGGTTCTCCTCCGGCGCCGCGGCGGCGGGGGCTCCGGCGGGCTCGTCGGCGGGGCGGAACAGCCCGACGAAGACGTCTTCGAGGCTCGACTTGAGCGGCGCGAGCTCGAGGAGGTTCGCGCCGCGGGTGCGGAGGCGGTCGACGAGCGCGTTGACGTGATCGAGGTCCCGGACCGAAAGCAGGAGGTGTCCGTTCTGCCGCTCGACGCCGGCGCCCGTCTCGCGGAAGGCCGCGAGGAGCGCCTCGTCGACGGGAGCCGCGGCCATGCGCCAGCGGGATTCGCGGCGCGTGAGCTCCTCGACGGTGCCCTGCGCGGCGATCTTTCCGGCGCGGAGGATCGCGACGCGCGAGCAGGTGAGCTCGATCTCGGAGAGGAGGTGGGAATTGACGAGCACGGCCTTTCCGCGTCCGGCCTCCTCCTGGAGGAGATCGCGGATTTCCCGGCGGCCGACCGGATCCACCCCGTCGGTGGGCTCGTCGAGGAGCAGGACGTCCGGATCGTGGACGAGCGCCGCGGCGAGCCCGAGCCGCTGGACCATGCCCTTGGAGAATTTCTTCACCCGCACGCCCGCCCATTTCTCCAGGCGGACCCGCGCGAGAAGCTCCGGAATGCGCCGCGCGAGCGTCGGGGAGTCCAGTCCCGACATGCGGCCGAAAACGGAGAGGGTCTCGCGGGCCGTGAGGTATCCCGGAAAACGATGTCCTTCCGGGAGATATCCGACGCGCCGCCGGCTCTCGGGGTCCGACACGGGGATTCCGTGGATCGACGCGTCGCCCGAGGTCGCGCGCGTCAGGCCGAGGAGGATCTTGACGGTCGTGGTCTTGCCGGCGCCGTTCGGGCCCAGCAGCCCAAACAGCTCGCCGGAATGGACTTCGAGATCGATCCCGTCGAGCGCGGTGATCGAGCGGTAGACCTTGCGGAGACCGCGCGCGGCGAGGACCGTGGTCGTCATAGTGGTAATAACGGAGAACAGGAAGGGAAGTTCAGGTATTGCAAGCGCGGACCATACGGGCTGCCATGCGCGTCCGCGCCCCGAACGCGTCTTTCAACCCGTCTGGCCGCGCCTCATCTCTGACCGAAAAGGCGCGGCCGGGAAGCCCGTTTGCGAGCGTTCGACATCCGGGATTCGAGTCGTTTCCGATTTCGGATTCGGTTTTCGGTTCTTTTGATGGCTACAGCCTTTCGCCTCGCAGCAGCAGCGCGACGGTCATCGTGAGGCCGACCGCGACGACGGTCCATCGCGCGGGACCTCTTCCGATCCGCCGCGCCAGACGCGCGCCGCCGTAACCGCCGATCGCGGACCCGGCGACCATCACGGCGACGGAGGGCCAGTGGACGGCGCCGCGGACGATGAAGTAGGCGGAGGCGACGCCGTTGATCGCGGTGACGAAGAAGCCTTTCAGGCCGTTGGCGGCGTGGATGTCGGAGAGGCCCAGGAAACCGAGCAGGGCGAGGATCAGAATCCCGCTTCCCGCCCCGAAATACCCTTCGTAGACGGCGACGACGAGAAGCAATCCGCCGACGAAGGCGATGCGGCGCCGGCTCGGCGGGCGGACGGACGCGGGCCGCCGGAACGAGAGCGCGCCCTGCAGGACGAAGAGCGACGTCGCGAAGAGGACGAGCCACGGCGCGATCCGCGCGAAGTCGCGTTCCGGCGTGGCGATCAGGAGCGCCGAGCCGATCGCGCCCCCCGCGAGGCCGGGAACCAGGAGCGAGGCGATCCAGCGCGGGTGCTTGCGAACGTCTTCGAGGTGTCCGACCATCGCGCCGGCGCCCGTCGGAAGCATTCCGACCGTCGACGTCGCGTTGGCGACGACGGCCGGGAGGCCGAGCAGCACGAGCGCGGAAAACGTGATCAGAGTGCTGCCTCCCGCCATCGCGCCGATCGCGGAAGCGACGACGGACGCCGGGAAGAGGACGGCGGCGGCGAACGGGGAAAAGGAGATCCCGGGGGTCGCCGCTCCCGGCGAGACCGCGCCCGCCGCCAACAGCGGGCTCACTCGACGCTTCTCGCGCGGACTTCCTCCGACGTCAGCCCGTAGAGCGGCGGCGTCTCGATCCCGAGCATCCCGAGCATCAGGTAGATCTGGCCGCGATGATGCACCTCGTGCTCGATCATCGACCGCAGCCACTTGCCGACGCGGATCGACGCGCCGCCCGGCGTCTCGCAGCGGGCCTCGAGGTCCGAGGCCGAGAGGCTCCCGAAGATCGCGACGGATTCCCGGTGGCGGTCGCGGAGATAGGTGAGCACGGCGTCCCGGCCGTCGGCGAGCTCCCGTCCGCAGCCCGCGTAGCGGCTCGGACGGCGCATCGCGTTCTCGGCGAACATCCAGCGCTCCGTCGCCGCGATGTGGCGCACGACGTCGCCGAGCGTGAACTTTCCTTCGGCGGGCGCCCACTCGATCCTGTCGTCCGGGATCAGAACCGCGACGCGCTCGGTCCGCGCCCGGATCTTTTCGAAGTAGATGAGGAATTCGGCGGGCGAGTCCACGGCGTCAGTATAGGCCGCGCACCCGGGATCCGGTTCCCGTCGAGCGTCCGGACGCCGGGTTTCCCCGGACCGAAGACAATACACGAAATTCCGGCGGGAGCGCGCTCTTCGCGGCTACGCTTCGGCCTGGATCGGCGGCTGCGCCGGCGGGGGGTCGCCGATCGGGGGCGTCGGACCGGTCGGCGGAACCTCGGGCGATCGGGGCGGAGTCACGACCGGTGGCTCGGGGCGGCGCGGGGACGACGGCTCCCGGGGCGGGACGATCTTTCCGGGACGATCGGCATATTCGGACATCGAGACCTCCGCCGGAACCGTTCTGCAATCGGGAGGCCGGGACGACGGACGCCCTTCCCGGGAAGGACTTTCGAGTCGCGGCGGCACGTGTCTAGCGGCCGGGATGGTCCGCGCTGGCCACGCGTTGCGCCCGCAGCTCGCGGACCGCCCGGACCACCTCGCCGGCCGCGTAATCGACTTCGTCCTCGGTGTTGAATCGGCCGAGGCCGAAGCGGATCGCCGAATAGGCGAGCGCGTCGGGGACGCCGATCGCCTTCTGGACGTGCGAGGGCTCGATCGAAGCCGACGTGCACGCCGCCCCGGAGGAGACCGCGACGTCGCGAATGCCGGCGATCAGCGCTTCTCCCTCTACCCCCCCGAACGAGACGTTCAGGTTTCCGGGGATCCGCCACTCCGGCCCCTCCAGATTCCCGTCGGCGTCGATCTCCGGCAGCGGATAGCCGTTGAGATGCAGGTCGTCGAGCGCGGAGATTCGCGCCCACAGACGCGCGCGCAGGCGGCGGAGGCGCCGGGACTCTTCCGGGAGCTCCGCCGCCGCGAGCTCGCAGGCGCGGCCGAGCCCCACGATTCCCGGGACGTTCAGGGTTCCCGAACGCAGCCCGCGCTCGTGGCCGCCGCCGTGGATCATCGGCGACAGCCGCACGCGCGGCGCCCTTCCCCGCACGTAGAGAGCCCCGCATCCCTTCGGCCCGTAGATCTTGTGCGCGGTGATCGACACGAGATCCACGCCGAAGGTCTCGACGTCGAACGGGATCTTTCCCGCTCCCTGCACCGCGTCGGTGTGGACGAGCACCCCGCGGGCGCGGCAGATCGCCGCGATCTCGCGCAGCGGATGGATCGTCCCGATTTCGTTGTTGGCGAGCATCAGCGTGACGAGCACGGTCCGCTCGGTGAGCGCGGATTCGACCTGGGCCGGAGAGACCTGCCCGAAGCGGTCGGGAGCGAGCACCGTCACCTCGAAGCCCTCGCGCTCGAGCTCGCGGCAGGAGTCGAGGACGGCCTTGTGCTCCGTCGCGCCCGTCACGATATGGTTCCCCTTCTCGCGAGCGTGGCGCGCGGCGCCGAGGATCGCGAGGTTGTCGGACTCGGTCGCGCCGGAGGTGAAGACGATCTCGGCCGCCGTTGCGCCGAGGAACGCGGCGACCTTCTGTCGCGCCTCGTCCACGGCGGCCTCCGCCTCCCAGCCGTAGAGGTGATTCCGCGAGGCGGCATTCCCGAAAGCCGTCGTCAGGTAGGGCATCATCGCGTCGAGCACCCGCGGATCGATCGGCGTCGTCGCGTGATTGTCCATGTAGATCGGCGCCTTCATGATTCGATTCTACGCCGCACCGGCCGGCCGAACGCGGCGCGCCGTCGGGCGAACTGGTAAAATCGTCGCTTCGATGTCCACCGTGCGAGCGCCCGAAAATCCCCCGTTTGCCTTCCTCTCTCCGGCGCCGCACGTGCGCCTGACGCACGCGTTCACGCGTCCCTTCGAGAACGTCGTCGCGACCGCCCGGACGTGTTACTCGAGCAAGGGCGTCGTCGACGAGGACCAGGCGTCGCGAAATCCCGGGAAGCGCGACGCCCTCGCGAAGTCGATCTACGAGGCCGGGCACCACACGACTTTCCAGCACGCCCACTTCCAGTTCGCGATCTCGAACGTGTCGCGACAGTTCCTCTGGACGTTCCTCCACAGCCACCCGTTCTACAACTCCGAGCAGGTTTCGCAGAGGTACGTGGAGGTCAAGGCCGGGAACTTCGCCGTTCCGCCGCTCGCCGGCGAAGCGCGCGAGCTCTTCGAGAGGACCGCGCGGCTCCAGAACGAGGCGTATGCCCGCCTGACGGAGCTCCTCGTGCCGATCTGCCGCGAGCGGTATTTCGGGCTCTTTCCGGGACGCCTCCGGGGAGACGGGCCACAGCGGTTCGCGGGAGCGGTCGGGAAGCGCGCGCAGGAGATCGCCCGCTACGTCCTTCCGGTCGCGACGTTCGCGTTCCTCTACCACACGGTCTCCGGCATCACGCTCTTCCGCTACCGCCGGCTCTGCGAGTCTTTCGACGCCCCGGTCGAGCAGCGTTACGTCGTCGACCGCATGGTCGCGGAAGTCCTGGCGCTCGACCCTCTGTACGCGACGGTGCTCGAGGATCCGATTCCCCTCGAGGAAACGCCGGAGTTCGAGGCGTTCCGGAGCGTCGCCGGCCGGCCCCCGTTCCACGCTCGGTTCCGGGAAGAGTTCGACGCGTCGCTCGAGGGCAAGACCTCGAAGCTCGTCGACTGGAAGGCGAACAACGAAGCGGTGCTCGCCGCCGCCGTCCGCGAGGTCCTGGGACTCCCCGCCTCGGAGATGAGCGACGACGATGCGATCGCGCTCTGCCTCGATCCCTCGAAGAACCGGCTGCTGGGCGAGACGCTGACGCTCACGACCCACGGGAAGGTCAGCCGGGCGATGTTCCACCCGGCGTGGACGTTCCGGAAGAAGCTCTCGCACACCGCGGACTCGCAGGACCAGCGCCACCGGATGACGCCGGCGTCGCGGCCGGCGCTTCCCGCCTACCTATCCGACGCGCCGGACTACGTCGTCCCGATGCTGATCGGCGAGGTGCCGGAAGCCGCCCGCCTCTACCGGGAGACGATGGAGCGGACGTGGGAGGCGATCGGGACCCTCCGTGCCCGCGGCGTCGCCGACGAGTTCGCCGCGTACCTCCTCCCCAACGCCGTGCCGGTCCGGTTCACCGAGTCGGCCGATCTCCTGAACCTCCACCACAAGATGGCGATGCGTCTCTGCTACAACGCCCAGGAAGAGATCTGGGCCGCGTCGCGCGAGGAGGCGCTCCAGATCCGCGAGATCAATCCGCGGATCGGCCGCTGGCTCCTCCCGCCCTGCTCGCTCCGCCACGCGGCCGGAGTGCGGCCGGTGTGCCCGGAGGGAGACCGGTTTTGCGGCGACGTGGTGTGGAAGAGGGACGTCGCCGACTTCTCGAGAAAATTGTAGCGAGCGCGGCCATACGGGTCGCCATACGCGTCCGTGGCGTCCGCCGGCGGGATCAACGTACGCGCCGGTACGCCTCACCCGCCGGCCGGGCGCCCCGAACGCGTCTTTCAACCCGTCTGACCGCGCCTCGATCTCGAACGGCTGTCGAGTCTTCGGGGACGGACACAACCGCGGAGGCGGAGGCCTTCTTAATCCGGGCTTCATCTTTTGACGGACAAAGAGGGGCCCCGCCTCTTGCGGGGCCGAGGAGGAGTAATGAAGGTTACTGGTTATTACGTCGAACGCGCGGGAAGGTTTCGTTATTTCCGGAAAACGAACTGGCGCGAATCTTGAACCCCGGGAGGGTTCCTTCTTTTCCTGGGCCCGGGGAGCAATCCCCGGGCCTCTTTTTTTCGCAGGCGTGGTGGCCAATCGTCGAGGCTCTGCGCGGGTCCCGGAGGTTGCGCCCTCAGTTCCGCCGAACTTGAGGCGCGGCCAGACGTGCGGGAAGACGGGTTCGGCGGCACGGCCTCGACGGACCCGTATAACCGCGCGTATGGTCCGCGCCTTTTACAGGACCGCGATTTCGTATCGCGCGGGAGGCAGGCTCTCGTCTTCCCTCAGCACGATCGACACTTCCAGCTCGCGCTCGACGTCGTCCAGGATCCGTTTCTCCTCGCGGAGCAGGCGGACGACGTCTCCCGAAACCCGGACGAGGATCGTCTCTCCCGACGTGAACGAGCGCGCGAGCTTCATGATCTCGCGGCGGATGTCGAGGGCGACCGTGTAATCGTTCTTGACGCGCCCGTTGCCGCCGCAGGACGGGCACGGCTTCGTGAGCGCCCGTTCGAGCGAAGCCCGGGAGCGCTTGCGCGTGATCTGAACGAGGCCGAATTCGGAGATCTGGAGGATCTTCGACTTCGCGCGGTCCTTCTTCATCTCGGCCTCGAACGTCTCGAAGAGCTGCTGCCGGTGCTGCGCGTCCTCGAGATCGATGAAATCGACGACGAGGATGCCTCCGAGGTCCCGGAGGCGGATCTGCCGGACGATTTCCCGCGCCGCCTCGAGGTTGACGGCGAGCACCGTGTCCTCGAGGCTGTCCTTCCCGACGAACTTCCCCGAGTTGACGTCGATCGACACGAGGGCCTCGGTCGGGTTGATCACGATGTAGCCGCCGGACTTCAGCCACACCTTCGACTTGATCGCCTTCTCGATCTCCGCCTCGATCCCGAACTCCTCGAAGAAGAGGGGACTCGGCTTGTGCAGGCGCACGCGGGAAACGAGCGCCGGCTCCATCGCGTTGACGAACTCGACGACGCGGCCGAACGCCTCGTGATCGTTGACGCGGATCGCCGCGACGTCCCGCGACAGGAGATCCCGGATCGAACGAAGGAGGAGGTCCTGCTCGCGGTGGAGGAGGGTCGGCGGGCGGGCGGACCGGGCGCGCGCCTGGATCGACTCCCAGAGCGCCGCTAGGTACGTCCGGTCGTTCTCGAACTCGTCGGCGGCGCGGCCTTCCGACACCGTGCGGGCGATGAACCCCCCCTCGCCGCGGAAAGCGTCGAGCAGCGTCTTCAGCCGCTCGCGCTCGGCTTCGTCCTCGATGCGCCTCGATATCCCGACGCGCGGCGAGAACGGGGTGAAGACGAGGAGCCGCCCGGGGAGCGAGACGTTCGTGGAGACCCGCGCTCCCTTCGCGCCGATCGGTTCCTTGACGACCTGGACGACGAGGTCCTGCCCCTCCTTCAGGAGATCGTCGATCGAGATCGCCGGACGGGGCCGCGGCTCCTCGTCGGGAACGTCTTCTTCGTCCTCCCAGTCGTCGCGCACGTCGGCGACATAGAGGAACGCGTCCTTGTCGAGCCCGATGTCGACGAACGCCGCCTGCATCCCGGGAAGGACGCGCGACACCCGGCCGAGGTAGATGTCGCCGACGGTGCCCGAGCGCCGGGCGCGCTCGAGGAAGAGCTCCGCGGGCTTGCCGTTCTCCGTCAGCGCGACGCGGGTCTGCGCCGGGCTGCAGTCGATGAGGATCTCCTTGACGACGTCGTTCATGCGTTGCCGAACCGCCGCGCCTCAGGCATTGGCGAATCTCCTCGCTTCGACCGAGAGGATCAGGCCGATCGAGGCGAGCGTCGTCGCGACGGAGGATCCGCCGTACGAGAGGAGCGGCAGCGGAATCCCGGTCGTCGGAAAGAGGCCGATCATCATCCCGGTGTTCAGCATGACGGAGAAGAAGAGGCACGCCGTGAGTCCCAGCACGAGGAACGCTCCGCCCCGGTCGCGCGCGTGGAGCGAAAGGCGCAGGCCGCGCAGGACGACGGCCGCATAGAGCGACAGCACGACGAGCACGCCGAGGAATCCGAACTCCTCGGCGAGAACGGCGAAGATGAAGTCCGTGTGGCGGACCGGGAGGAACCGGAGCTGGCTCTGCGTGCCGCGCCGGTATCCCTTTCCGACGAGCCCGCCCGATCCCACGGCGATCTTCGACTGGCGCACCTGGTATCCCGCGCCGGACACGTCCGCGTCGGGGTGGACGAACGTCGCGATCCTCTGCTTCTGGTATCCCTTCAGGAAGAGCCATCCGACGGCGCAGCAGGCGACGAACGTGATCGCGAGGACCGCCCACCACCGGCGGCGCATGCGGCCGAAGTACATCCCGACGAGGAGGAGGGGAATGAACGTCAGCGCCAGTCCGAGGTCGGGCTGCAGGAAGACGAGGAGGCAGGGGAAGAGGACCATCGCGAAGAGCTTCACGAGCGCGGCCGGCCGCAGTCTCCGGTCCTGCTCGTTCTCGAAGAGGTAGGCGAGGAGCAGCGCGGTCGCGACCTTGGCGACCTCCGCCGGCTGGAACTGGTATCCGCCGAACCGCACCCAGGACCGGACGTGCGCGATCCGGTGCCCGAAGGCGAGGAGATAGACGAGGGGAACGAGAGAGGCCGCGTAGATCGGGAAGGAGAACTTCAGGAGCACGCGGTAGTCGATCGCGAGCATCGCGAGCATCGCCGCCAGTCCGACGGCCATCCAGAGCGCCTGGCGGCCGGCGAGATCCCCGAAACGGCCGCCGAGGGTGGCCGAGGTGACGAGCAGGAGGCCGATCCCGAGGAGGGCGAGGACCGGCAGGACGAGCGCGACGTCGACGCGGCGGCGGCGAAGCAGTCCCCTCACCGGCGTCTCTCCGGAATCGAGGGGGGCGGAACACGCGCCTCCGGCGCCGCCGCCTGCCGCACCGGGAACCCGGCGGCGGCGGGCGCAGCGGCGATCGTCGCGGGCGCGGGAGGCGCTTCCGGCGGCTCGGCCGGGTGCGGGACGGGAACGCCGAAATACGTGGCGACGAGATCGCGCGCCAGGGGCGCCGCGGCCGAGGCGCCGTGCTGGCCGTGCTCGACGAAGACCGCGACGACGATCTTCGGATCGCGCTTCGGCGCGAAGCCGATGAACCAGGCGTGATCGCGCTTTTCGAAGGGGAGCGAACCCTCTTTCTTCGTGTCCTTCTGCGCGACGACCTGGACCGAGCCCGTCTTCCCGCACAGCTCGATCCCGGCGAGCTTCGAGAGATACGCCGTCCCCCCCGGCTCGTTGACGACCGCCCACATCGCGTCCTCGATCTGCTCGACGATCGACGGATCGATCTTCATGCGCGGCTCGACCTCGTCGACGTACTCGAAGCGCGCTCCGCTCTGCGGGTCCTGCGCCGAGAGGAAGAGGTGGGGCCGCGGGAACCGGCCGCCGTTGACGAGCCCGGCGAGCCCCCGCGCGAGCTGCACCGACGAAACGAGCAGGGGACCCTGGCCGATCGCGACCGAGATCGTCTCCGACGGATACCAGTGAGCTTTGCGCACCTTCGCGCTCCACTCTTCCGAGGGCACGAGGCCGCTCTTCTCGTTCGGGAGGTCGAGGCCGGTCGGCTGGCCGAACCCGAACGCGCGGGCCGCCTCGGCGATCTTCTCGATCCCCATCTTCTTGCCGAGCGTGTAGAAGTAGACGTCGCAGGATCCGCGGATCGCCTCCCGGAGGTTCACCCACCCGTGCCCCTCCTTCTTGTGGCACTTGAAGGCCCGGCCGTAGAAGGTCGCGTAGCCGGGGCAGAACACCTTCGTGTCGGGGGTGACGTATCCGCCCGCGAGGCCTTCGGCGGCGAGGAAGACCTTGAACGCCGACCCCGGAGAGTAGACGTTCTGGATCGCGCGGTTCTGGAGCGGACGGAACGGATTGTCGACGAGCGTCGCCCATTCGGCTCCGGTCATCCGCCGCGAGAAGAGGTTCGGGTCGTACGACGGGGCCGAGACGAGCGCGAGGATCTGGCCGGTCTTCGGGTCCATCGCGACCGCCGAGCCGACGCGGTCGCGGAAGTACCGCTCGGCGACGTCCTGGAGCCGCTGGTCGATCGTGAGCGTGAGGTTCCGGCCGGGCACGGGGTCGACGCGGCTCTCCTCCGCCGTCTCGTGGCCGAAGGAGTCGACGATGATCCGCCGTTCGCCGTCGCGCCCGGCGAGGAGGTCCTGATACGCGCTCTCGACGCCGCGCTGCCCGACGGAGACTCCCGGGCGATAGCGGTCGGGCTGGGCGGCGATCTGGTTCGGCGTCGCCTCGGAGAGATAACCGAGCGTCTGCGCGGCGGCGGAAGACTTCGTGTAGAGCCTCCGTTGTCCGACGCCGACCGCGAACTCGGGATGCTCCGCTCCGCGCGCCTCGATGGCGGCGACCTCGCCGATCGACAGGTTCTCGGCGAGCGCGATCGGAACGAAGTCGAAGTACGTGCGGTAGCGCGCGACGCGCCGCTCGACGTCCTCGCGCGGGAGCCCGAGCAGCGCGACCGCGGTGTCGATCGACGCCGAGAGGTTCTTCGTCTCCCGGCGGTACAGGTAGAGCGTGTACGACGGCTCGTTCTCCGCGAGCGCGACGCCCCGGCGGTCGTAGATGACGCCCCGGGCGGCGGTGACGGCGACCGAGCGGAGCCGGTTGTTCTCCGAGAGGCGGAAGTAGTAGTCGCCGCGGACGATCTGGGTGTACCAGTACGCGGTCGCCATCGCGGCGAACGAGAACGCGGCCGCGATGAACGCGACCTCGATCATCCGATGGAAGGACTCGCGATCCTCAGACGATCTCGCCATGACCTACCGCAGGCGCCGCCGCTGCCGGCGCCGCCATTCTTCCTTCCAGGGAAACCGCCACGCCCAGTAGAGGAGGCCGCCGGCACACCCCGTGGCGACGCTCCCGCCGACGTCCGCCGGCGTGACCGCGAACGGCGTGCCGAGGAGGAGCCGGCCGAGAACGGAGACGATCGCTCCGTCGGCGAGCTCCGCGACGGCGAGCGTCGCGCCGATCACGATCGAGCCTCCGAAGACCATCCGCACGGCGACGAGCGCGAGCGTGTAGCCGAGAAACGCCTTCGAGAACGCATGCGCGCCCTTGAGCGGATGGAGCAGGAGATCCTCGACGAGGCCCGCGATCGCGCCGCCGATCGTCGCCGGGACGAAGCTCGCCGACGCCGCCTGGTAGGCGACCGCGAGCAGGAACCAGTCGACCGCCGAGAGGACCGGCGCCCGGAGCGACCCGAACAGGACCGTCGCACCGGCGGCCGCGAGGATCGAGATCGCGACGCGGAGCGCCTTCACGGATCAGCGGCCCTCCCGGCCGCGCCCGGCCCATTTCATTGCTCGGACGGGCTCCGTCCGGGCTCCGCGGAAGGGGCGGGATCGAGGACGAGCACGTCGTCGAGCCGGTGGAGGGGCGCCGCGGGCGCGACGCGCACGGCGAGGAAGAGCGCTTTTCCGCGGGTGACGCGGGTGACGGTCCCGACCGGAATGCCGCGCGGGAAGATCCCGTCGATTCCGGCGGTCTCGATCGCGTCGCCCGGCCGGACGTCCGCGATCGCCGACAGGTAGTCGATCCGCAGGGCGCCGCCGTCGCCGCGCACGACTCCCTGCTCGCCCGTCCGGACGATCCTCGCGCCGACGGCCGAGTCGGCGTCGGTCAGGAGGATCGCCTTCGCGAACCGCGTCGAGACGGTCGTGACGCGGCCGACGAGCCCCGCGGGCACGACGAGCGGAGACCCGGCGAGAACGCCCTTCTCGGCTCCCGCGCCGATCAGCGCCCGCCGGTACGCCCCGCGTTCCTCGATCGAGAGAAGCGGCGCGGCGGCGCGCACGCCCGGCAGGAACGGAGAGAGCTTCAGGAGCGCGCGAAGATGCTCGGCGTCTTCCGCGCCGGCGCGCAGCGCGAAGAGCTGCTTCTCGAGCGCCGCGATGCGCCGGTGGAGCGCCTCGTTCTCGGTCCGCGCGCCGAAGTACGAGCGGATCGAGGCGACGAAGTCCTGCTCCGTGCGCGCGGCCTGGTGGCTGCCCGCGACCACCGGGCCGAGGACGAGGAGTCCCGTGCGCTCGAGGATCGACGGTCCCCGTCCCTTCTGGCGCGCCTGCGCGGACATCAGCAGCAGGCAGCCGCCGAGAGTCCCGGCGAGGACGATCCGCGCGTGGCGGGAGGCGGCGGCGGGCGAGGAGAGGCGAGGATCAGGCAATCGAGATCTTTTTCAGGAGCCCGAAGTCCGTGAGCATCGCGCCGGTCCCGAGCGCGACGGAAGCGAGCGGATCCTCGGCGTAGGAGATGGGGAGTCCCGTCTCCTCGCGGAGCCGGCGATCGAGGTTCTTCAGGAGCGAGCCGCCTCCCGTGATGACGATTCCGCGATCCATGATGTCGGCGGAGAGCTCGGGCGGCGTGCGCTCGAGCGCGACGCGGACCGTCTCGACGATCGCGGCGACGACCTCCGACAGCGCCTCGCGGATCTCCTCGTCGGAGAGGAGCAGCGTCTTCGGCACGCCCTCGACGAGGTCGCGCCCCTTGACCTCCATCGTCATCGGCTCGTCGAGCGGGTGCGCGGACCCGATCTCGATCTTGATCTGCTCGGCCGTCCGCTCGCCGACCAGCAGGTTGTACTTGCGCTTGATGTACTGGACGATCGCCTCGTCCATCTCGTTCGAGGCGATCCGCACCGAGCGGGAATACACGATTCCGGCGAGCGAGATCACCGCCACGTCGGTCGTTCCGCCGCCGATGTCGACGATCATGTTCCCGGCGGGCTCGGTGATCGGAAGCCCCGAGCCGATCGCGGCCGCCATCGCCTGCTCGATGATGTAGACCTCCGACGCCCCCGCCCGCATGGCCGAGTCCTGCACGGCGCGCTTCTCGACCTGGGTGATGTCCGAGGGCACCGAGATGACGATCCGCGGCCGGACGAAGAGCGAGCGTCCGTGCGCCTTCTTGATGAAGTAATCGAGCATCTTCTCCGTGACCTCGAAATCGGCGATCACCCCGTCCTTCATCGGCCGGATCGCCGCGATGTTCCCGGGCGTCCGCCCGAGCATCTCCTTGGCTTCCTTCCCGACCGCCTCGACGCGGTTGGAGATCTTGTTGATCGCGACGATCGACGGCTCCCGCACGATGATGCCGCGGTTGGCGGCGAAGACGAGCGTGTTCGCGGTTCCGAGGTCGATCGCGAGATCGGACGAAAAGAGGGAAAAGAGAGATTTCCAGCCCATGGATCTCCTTCGTGCGGGAGCTACCCGATCAGAATAATTCCACGAATACGCGAATGCGTTTGACGGTCTCTCGCCCCGCGGCGTCGGCGGCCTTGACGACGATCTGCGACTCCCCCTCGGTGTCCACCGAGACGGTCGTCTTGAACGAGCCGTCCGGCTCGACGTCGGCGCGTTTGCCCGCGACCGACACCGAGGCGGACGGATCGGTGTGCCCGAAGATCAGGAACAGGTTTCCCATCTGCTGCGGCGTTTCGAGCTGCAGCGGGGGAGCGGCGCCGGCCGGGGCGCCGGTCTTGGCGGCGTCGGCGACCACCCGGAAGCGGCGGTAGGGGCTCCAGTCGGAAGCGATCCCCTTCGAGCTGACCGCGGCGACGCGCCAGTAGTACGAGCCCTCCTCGTGGGGCCGGATCGCCGCGGACAGGCCGCGTCGGTCGGGAAGGTCGAGCGGAGTCGCGTCGGGGATGAAGAGGCGGGAGCGCGACACCTGCAGGCGATAGCGGGCCGCCTCCTTCACCGACGTCCAGCGCAGCACGACGTCCGCGTTGTTCTTCAGGTCGAAGATCCGGTTGTCGGCGGGGTCGACGGGCGCCGGGGATTCGGGAAGAGCGATCTTGCTCCCGAGGCGCTGCGACGAGACGTCGGCGCGCACGCGCTCGCGCTCCGACAGCACCACGCTGTCCCGTTCCGTGCGGAGCACCGCCTGGCCGCGGTAGTTCGAGATCTCGGTGTCGCGCTTGTCGTCGACCGAGACCCCGACCTCGGAATCGCGCTGCACCTCGGCCGACACCGCCTTCGTGTTGATCTGCGACGGCGAGTTCGACGTGTAGACCTGGATCGAGCCGGACACCATGTCGACCGCGCTCGACTTCTCGCGGTCGGGGCGCTGGCCGCTCTTGACCTCGAACAGCGAATCCGGGTGGAGCTGGTAGAGCGTGCCGTCGAAGAACATGATCTCGGCCGATCCGGAAGAGGCGGTCTTGATGAAGTCGCCGTCGTAGAGCGACTGGCGCAGCCGGCATTCCTCCCACGTGCCTCGGCCGGCGCGCTGGAGCGAGACCTCGCCGTCGAGCGCGACGAACGTGGCGTCTCCGATGTCGGAATGCCCGGCGCGGCCGAGCGCGCGACGCGAGAGCGATTCCGACTCGACGGCCAGGTTGTACGCCTCGATGTTCTTCGCGTTCTCGAGGGCGCTCCGGGCATCGGCGAGCCGCTCTTTCGCCTGCCCGAGCGTCGCCGAGAACCGCGACGCCTCGGGGCTCGCCTCCGCGCTGCGGTAGGTCTTGTCGGCCTGGTCGATCTGGCGCTGCGCGCGCACCTCGGGCGAGACGTGGTTGTGGCGGTAGACGTAGACGCCCCACGTGCCGCCCGCGCCGGCGACGAGGAGGATCACGATCCAGCGACGGACGGTCGAATAGGAGAAGACGATCCATTCGAGGTCTCCCCGAGTCGCCCTCTTGTTCGCTGCTTGCGCCATAACTTGTGGAGTGAGCGGTACTTGCCGCCGACCGCCTTATACCATAGCCCCCGGACCGGAACGCACGGAGTCCGCTTTGCCGAGTGCGCCCCGCGTTGTTAATATATCAAGTTCGCTCGAACGACTCGGAAGGAGAACGTCAGTCCATGCTCAAAGTGATGCGTCGGAGCTTCCAGCATCTGAAGTGGGTCCTCTGGTTCGTGGTCGTGGTGTTCGTCGCCTTCATCTTCGTCGACTGGGGAATGGGGCGCGTCCGCGGCGACAAGACCTCGTCCGGCGAGATCGCGAGCATCCACGGGGAGCCGATCACCGCCGTCGACTTCGATCGGCAGTACAAGCAGACCGAGGACCGCTACCGGCAGATGTACAAGGGGAACTGGTCTCCGGCGCTGGCCCGGGCCATGGACCTTCCGAACCAGGTCCTGAACGGGATGATCGAGCGCCGGATGCTCCTGGAGTCCGCCCAGCGGAGCGGGCTTCGCGTCTCCGACGACGAGCTCGCCGACCGGATCCAGGCGATGCCCGCTTTCCAGCGCAACGGGCAGTTCGTCGGCGCCTCCGAGTACGCCAGCGTGCTCGCCTCCTACGGGCTGACCGTCGAGCAGTTCGAGCACGGCTACCGGGAGGACATGCTGATCGAGAAGTTCAACGCGCTCGTGGCCGCGAGCCTCGTGGTGCCCGACGACCGGCTGAAGTCCCAGTTCGAGGCGCAGAACGAGAAGGCGAAGATCGAGTACGTCCTGATCCCTTCCGCCCGGCTCGCCGCCGCGTCCGTCGCCGTGCCCTCGGACGCGGATCTCAAGGCTTTCTACGATCAGAACAAGGAGCTCTTCCGCGAGCCGGAACGGCGGAAGCTCAAGTACCTGCTCGTCGAGCAGGGGAAGCTCCGGGAGAAGCTGAAGCCCTCGCCCGCCGAGATCCAGGCGTACTACGACGCGCACGGGGACGACTTCGCGGTGCCGGAGCGGGTTCACGCCGCCCACATCCTCGTCAAGGTGGCCAAGGACGCGTCTCCCGCGCAGGACGCCGCGGCGCGCCGGAAAGCGGAAGATCTCCTCGCCCGCGCGAAGAAGGGGGAGGACTTCGGCGAGCTCGCCCGGAAGAACTCGGAAGATCCCGGATCGAAGGAGCAGGGGGGCGATCTCCCGCCGTTCGGCCGCGGTCAGATGGTCCCGCCCTTCGAACAGGCGGCCTTCGCGATGTCCCCGGGCGAGATCCGCGGCCCCGTCAAGTCCGACTTCGGGTATCACGTCATCAAGCTCCTCGCGAAGATCCCCGCGGGCAAGCAGACGCTCGCCGAGGCGACGCCCCGCATCACGGCGCTCCTCACGCAGGATCAGGTCAAGAGCGCCGCCGAGCGAAGGGCCGACGCGCTCGCCAAGTCGGTCGGCCGGAACGCGAGCGACGAAGACCTGCGGAAGCTCGCCGACGACGTCGTTTCGTTCGACGCGACCGACTGGGTGACGGCGCAGGGGCAGGTCCCCGGAATCGGGTACGCGCCGGGATTCCTCAAGGCGGCGTTCGCGCTGAAGAAGGGGGAAGTCTCGCCGCAGCCGATCCCGACCCCGCGCGGCCCCGCGATCGTCAAGGTGGCCGACGTCACGCCGCCGGGCATCGCCGATTTCTCCGAGGCGCGGGGGAAGGTCGCCGCCGAATACACGCGACGGAAGACCGAGCAGCAGGAGCTCGCCACGGCCGCTCCGGTCGTCGCGGAGCTGAGGGGCGGGACCGCGCTCGCCGCGGTCGCCAAGAAGTACGAGACCGACGTGCAGACGCCCGCCGAATTCGGGAAGGGGGCGCCGGTGGGCAGTCTCGGAGCGTCTCCCGCGCTCTCGGACGCGGTTTTCAAGACGCCGGCCGGCCAGTACGGCGATCCGGTCGCGCTCCCGGGCAAGGGGGTCGTGATCTTCCACGTCGTCTCGAAGACCGACTTCGACCCGGCCGCGTTCGCGATCCAGAAGACGAAGCTCGCCGAAGCGGCGCGCCAGCAGGAGGCCCAGAAGCTGATCCAGGCGGAGCTCGCGCGCCGACGCGCCCAGGAGAAGATCGTCGTCAACGACGACCTGCTGAAGCGCTACACGCAGGGGTGATGGCGGACCGCGACCGGCCGCATCCTCGCGAGCTCGACACGGCGGCGGTCCGCGCCGGCGAAGACGACGCGACCGGAGCGCTCGTCGACCCGATCTGGCAGACGGCGCCGTTCTGGTTCAAGGACGTCGCCGAGCTCGAGCGAACCGCCCTCGGCGAGAGGCCCGATCTCTTCTACTCGCGCTACGGGAATCCGACGATCACCGGCGCCGAAAGGAAGATGGCGGCTCTCGAAGGCACCGAGGATGCCGTCCTCTTTTCCTCCGGCCTCTCCGCGATCGGCGTCTCGCTCCGCGCCCTGCTCTCGCCGGGCGACCACATCGTGGCGACGGAGGACCTCTACGGCGGAACGCTCCTGCTCTTCCGGGACGTCTTCTCCGCGGCGGGAATCGCCGTTTCGCTCGTGCCGACCGCGCCCGAGCCCGATTTCGCGTCGGCGATCCGTCCCGAGACCCGGCTGCTCTACGTCGAAACGCCGACCAACCCGCTCGTCAAGATCGTGGATCTCGCGTTCGTGGCGCGGACCGCGAAGGAGAGGGGGCTTCTCTGCGCGGTCGACTCCACTTTCGGCAGCCCCGTCCTGCAGCGGCCCGCCGCGGCCGGCTTCGACCTGGTGCTCCACTCGGCGACGAAATACCTGAACGGCCACGCGGACGTGACGGCGGGATTCGCGTGCGCGTCGTTCGCGGCCGCCGCGCGGCTCCGCGGCGCGCGCAAGATGTCCGGCACCGTTCTCGATCCGCATGCGGCGTGGCTCCTGACCCGCGGGATGAAGACGGTCGCGCTCCGCGTGCGGGCGCAGTCGGCCAACGCCATGGAGATCGCGCGCCGGCTCGCCTCCCACCCGGCGGTCGAGCGGGTGCACTATCCGGGCCTTCCCGATCACCCCGGCCACGCCGCCGCCGCGCGGCAGATGAGCGGCGCGTTCGGGGCCATGCTGGCGTTCGACGTGCGGGGCGGCGCGCCGGCGGCGCGCCGGCCGGTCGAGGCGCTGCGGCTGATCCGGCGCGCCACGTCCCTCGGCTCGGTCGAGTCGACCGCGGATCTCCCGGCGATCACGTCGCATTCCCGCGCGATGATCGCGCCCGAGCGCCGGGAAGCGCTCGGCATCCGCGAATCGACGATCCGGCTCTCCGTCGGCGCCGAAGACGTCCGGGACATCGTCGCGGACCTCGAAGCGGCGCTCGCGGCCGCGCGGGATGCGACGCCCGACGTTGCCCGGCACGCGGCGCCCGGCGCCGGCCGCGAATGATCGCGCGTCTCTCCGGCGTTCTCTTCGAGAAGCTCCCCGACCGCGTCGTTCTCGACGTGGGCGGCGTGGGGTACGCCGTCGCGATCTCCTTTCAGACGTACCAGGAGCTCCCCGAGGCGGGAAGCCCGGCGGCGCTCCTCGTCCACACGCACGTCCGCGAGGACACGCTCGCCCTCTTCGGCTTCGCTTCGGAGCGCGAGAAGAAGCTCTTCGAGATGCTGATCTCGGTCTCGGGAGTGGGCCCGAAGCTCGCGCTGACTCTCCTCTCCGGGATTCCCGCGGACGACCTCCTCCGCGCGCTCGCGAAGGGGGACGCGCGGCGGCTCGTCTCGATCCCCGGGATCGGAAAGAAGACGGCCGAGCGCCTGACCCTGGAGCTGAAGGAAAAGGCGGAGAAGCTCTTCGTTCCGCCCGAGGGCGGGACGGGCGTCGAAGCGGAGGACGTGGTGTCGGCGCTCGTGAACTTCGGCTACCGGAAGTCGGACGCGGAACGGGCCGTCGAGCAGCTGACGCGGCGCGGCGCGCCGGAATCGTTCGCGGAGTTCCTCAAGGAAGCGCTGGCGGCGCTCTCCGGCGCCTGAATCAGGCGCCGGACCGGGTCAGTTCCGAGTCGCGAGTCGGAACTCTGGCCGGCGCCCTGTCCGTGATCGGGCCCGGCATCAAACTTTCGACTCGCAACTCGGAACTCGCGACTGATCCGCGCGATCTGGCGATCGCGCGGATGCGCGATAATCGCTTCGCCGTGAACGAAGCCACACGTTCCGTCCTGTCGCCCTCCGCCCTCGAAGACGAAGTCGCCGTCGAGCCGAAGCTCCGGCCGCGAAAGCTCGCCGAGTACATCGGGCAGACGAAGGTTCGGGACAACCTCGCCGTCTTCCTCGAAGCGGCGAAGGCGCGCGGCGAGGCGCTCGATCACGTCCTGCTGACCGGCCCGCCCGGCCTCGGGAAGACGACGCTCGCCCACATCATCGCGCACGAGATGGGCGTCGGTCTTCGGATCACCGCGGGTCCGATGATCGCGCGCGCGGGGGACCTGGCGGCGATCCTGACGAATCTCCAGGCGGGAGACGTTCTCTTCATCGACGAGATCCACCGGCTTCCGACCGCGGTCGAGGAGGTCCTCTACTCCGCGATGGAGGATTTCGTCCTCGACGTGGTGATCGGCGAGGGCCCGGCCGCGCGCACGCACCGGATCGACCTGAAACCGTTCACCCTCGTCGGAGCGACGACGCGCCCGGGACTCCTCTCGCAGCCGCTCCACGCGCGGTTCGGGATCCATCACCGGCTCGATTTCTACGATCCGGATTCTCTCGCGACGATCATCGAGCGTTCGGCGCGGATCCTCGGCGTGCCGATCGAGGACGACGCCGCCCGCGAGATCGCCCGGCGGAGCCGCGGAACGCCGCGGATCGCGAACCGCCTGCTCCGGCGCGTGCGCGATTTCGCGCAGGTCGCCGGCCGCGAGCGGCTGGACCGCGCGGCCGCCGCCGACGCGCTGGCGAAGCTGGAGGTCGACGAATACGGCCTCGACGAGCTCGACATCCGCATCCTCACCGTGCTCGTCGAGAAGTTCGGCGGCGGCCCGGCGGGCGTGTCGTCCCTCGCCTCGTCGCTCGGGGAAGATCGCGGGACCCTGGAAGACCTGTACGAGCCGTTCCTTCTCCAGGCGGGATTCATCCAGCGCACGCCCCGCGGGCGCGTGGCGACGGCGCGCGCCTACAAGCGGCTGGGAGTTTCGCCCGGCGCCGCCGGGGGCTCGCTCTTTTGAGCTCTCCCGCGGAACCGGCGCCGTCCCGCGCGCCGCGGCGCGGCGTCCTGATCTACAACCCGACCGCGGGGCAGCGGGACCGACACGCGGCGATGCACTCCCTGATCGACCGCATGCGGGCCGAGGGCATCGAGCTCGCCAACGCCCCGACGCGCGGACCCGGTCACGCGACGCGGATCGTCCACGAGCACCTTCCGGAGAAGCCGGACGTCGTGGCGGTGTGCGGCGGCGACGGTACGGTGTCGGAGGCCGCGGCGGCTCTCCTCGGCACCGACGTCCCGCTCGCGATCATCCCGGGCGGGACGTCGAACGTGCTCGCCGTCGAGCTCGGAATTCCATTCGACGTCACCCGAGCCTGCCGGCTGATCCTCGACGGGGAGGTACGGACGGTGCGCGCGGCCGTCGCGAACGACCGCCCCTTCCTCCTGATGGCGGGCATCGGGCTCGATGCGCGCGTGATGGGGAAGATGAGCCTGTTCCTCAAGCGATGGTTCGGCCGGGCGGGGATCTTCGTGACCGCCGTTGCCGAGTTCCTGAAGTACGAGTTTCCCCGCCTGGACGTCGAGGTGGACGGAACCCACCACGCGGCCACTTTCGCCGTGGTCGCGAACTCGAAGCACTATGCCGGCGACTGGATCGTGGCCCCCGACGCCTCGGCCGAGTCGGACACCCTGGAAGTCCTGATATTCGACTCCCGGCGCCGAATCGACCTTCTCCACCTCTTCCTCGGGATGCAGGGGGGCAAGGGCGCCCACCTCGAGCGCGGGATCGCCCGGATCGTGCGGGGGCGCGCCGTGAGGATCACCTCGCTCGAGTCGTATGCGGTCGAAGTCCAGGTCGACGGGGACTGCGTGCTGGAGACCCCCGTCGTGTGCCGGGTAGCCGAGCGGCGGCTGCGGGTATTAGCTCCGAAGCGATAGCGGGCACGGCGATGCATCCCGCCGGGCTCGCGCCTCGCCGTGCTTCCTTGTTGTGATAACTGACAGGTGGCCCGTCCCTCCGACCGGCGACTGATTTCTCCGAGTCGCGACGGTCTCGACTGTGCGGACTGGGAACTTCGAATCCCCTATACTCCGCGAAAAGGATCCGGGCGATTTTCGCGAAAGCCATGCTCGCTCGCGGAGAACGTCCGGAAGGCGCGAGGAGGAGAACTTGGTAGAAGTCGCGGTGCCGCCCGACGCCGAACCGACCCGGGTCCGGCATCCCAAAGGACTCTCGACGCTCTTCTTCACCGAGATGTGGGAGCGCTTCAGCTACTACGGGATGCGCGGGTTCCTGATCCTCTACATGACGGCGTCCGTCTCCGCGGGAGGTCTCGGATTCTCCGACAAGCATGCGGGAAGCCTGTACGGCACCTACACGGGAAGCGCCTGGTTCGCCGCGATCTTCGGCGGGATCATCGCCGACCGCTGGCTCGGACAGTACCGAAGCGTCCTCGTCGGCGGGATCATCATCGCGCTCGGCCATTTCACCCTTGCTTTCAAGGTCCTCCCGACGTTCTACGCGGGTCTCGCGCTCATCGTCATCGGAACCGGGATGCTCAAGCCGAACGTCTCGACGATCGTCGGTTCCCTGTACGCGCCCGGCGACGAGCGACGGGACGCCGGCTTTTCGATCTTCTACATGGGGATCAACCTCGGCGCGTTCCTCGGACCGATCATCGCCGGCTATCTCGCGCAGAAGGTGAACTGGCACGTCGGCTTCGCTTGCGCGGGCGTGGGGATGCTCCTCGGCGTCATCCAGTACGTCGCCGGGCGGGAGCGGCTGCGGCCCGCCGTCGAACGCCTGTCATCCCGGCGGACGCCTCCCGAGGGACCCGGCGGCGATGTGTCGCTCGCGGGAGGGTTCACGCCCGCGGAATGGAAGCGCATCGCGGCGGTCGTCGTCTTCTTCCTGTTCGCCGGAATCTTCTGGGGCTCGTACGAGCAGGCGGGCTCGACGCTCAACCTGTTCGGCGATCGTTACACGCGGACGACCGTCTTCGGGTTCAACTTCCCCTCCTCCTGGTACGTGTCCGTCCAGGCGCTCTGGGTGATCATCCTCGCTCCGGTCATGGCTTTGGTCTGGACGCGCCTCAACCGAATCAGAAAAGAGCCCTCCAGCCCGGCCAAGTTCGCGCTGGGGCTCGTCTTCGCGGGGCTCGCGTTCCTGATGCTCATCCCGGCGGCGAGGCTCGCGCAGAGCGCGGCGAACGTGCGGGTGAGCCCGCTCTGGCTGGTCGGCGCCTATTTCATCGAGGAGCTCGGCGAGCTCTGCATCTCGCCGGTGGGCCTCTCGATCGTCACGAAGCTCGCGCCGGTGCGCATCGTGGGACTGATGATGGGCGTCTGGTTCCTGTCGAACGCGCTCGGCAACAAGCTCGCCGGGTTCGCCGCCGAGTTCTTCAGCTCGATGCCGCTCGACCGGCTGTTCGGGATCGTCGCGCTGATCTCGTTCGCGGCGGGACTCCTGATGTTCGCGCTGATCAGACCGGTCAAGAGCCTGATGGGAGAAGTCCGTTAGTCGCGAGTCCGCGAGTCACGAGTCGGGGAATCCGGACTCGGGTTCACGACGCTCGAATGTTTTCCGACCCGAAACTCGCCGACTCGCGACTGGCCGCCGCTACGCCATTTCGGGTTTTTCTCCGAGCTTCCTCAGGTATTCGTACGAGTAGATGCCGTCGTTGTGCCCATCCTGCCAGTAGATCTGGATCGCGTAGCCGCCGACCTTGTTCCAGCCGTGCATGAGGAACGCGCCGAGGCCGAACGGCCGCTTCGGCGCGCGGTAGACGTTGCCCAGCAGGTCTCCTTCCCCCTTGCACATCGCGCACGGGCATTCGCGCCGGAGCGTCTCGAGCGAAAAGTAGTCCTCGCGGCCGTCCGCCCAGACGACGACGAGCTCGCGACCGATCTGCTGGATGGAGGTCGGGACGGGATGCGGCATCAGCTCTTCTTCCTCGCCTCTTCGTCCTCCGCGGCGAGGTCCTTGTCGAAGATCTTGACGATCGCGCCCTTGCGGAGGTCGACCAGGTAATCGGCGAACTTCTTGTCGTAGATCTCCTCCGACATCCGCTTCCGGATCTCTTCCTTGACGTCGTCGAACGGCCGGAACCCGGCCTTCTCGCGATCCGTGATCGAGAGGAGAGCGAACCCGTCCTTCAGCTCGACCGGGCCCGCCAGGGCGTCGGTGCTCCCGAAGATCGCCTGGTCGAGCGGCGGCGTGAGGTCGCCGTGCGACACGATGCCGAGGTCGCCGCCCCTCGCGCGGGCGGGGCCCTCGGTGATCTCGCGGGCGACGTCTCCGAAAGCCTTTCCGGCCGCGATCTGCGAGCGGGCCGCGTCGATCTTCGTCCGGGCGGCCTCCTTCGAGGCGGCGTCCGACGGCTCGAACCGGACGAGGATCTCCGCGACGTGCGCTTTCTCGGGAATCCCGTACTTCTGCTCCTTCACCTTCTCGTACTCGGTGCGAAGGGCATCGTCGTTCAGGTTGATCGGCACTTCCCGGGCGAGCACCTTGTTCGTCAGGAGCGATTCCCGGAGCTGCTCGCGGAGCGTGTCCCGGTCGATGCCGTTGGCCGCGAGCGCGCGGTCGAAGTCCGCGTCGGAAGTGAGCCCGTACTGCGTCTTGACGCGGTCCATGGCTTCGTCGACTTCTTCGGGAGTCGCGGTGATTTCGAGGCGCGCCGCCTTCCCCTCGACGAGCTTCTGCCGGATCATCTGCTCGAGGACCGTGATCCGCAGCTTGTTCAGATCCGTCGGCGCCTGGGGATCCTTCCGGGCCCGGTCGACGCGCTCGTCGAGCTGGCTCTGGGTGATGATCGCGTCGTTGACCCGGGCGACGACGCGCTCGACGAGATCGGCGGCCGTCGCCGCCGAGGCGAGCGCGCCGAGGGCGAGGAGGGCGAAGAGCTTCCTCATGATTCCTTTCCTCCGGGAAGAAAGCTTCCCGTGTAGACGAAGGGGAGCCGGTCGAAATACACGCGCAGGCGACCCTCGCGCCGGGCCGCGTCGACGATCCCGTGGAGATACCGGTCGGTCTTTTCCCTCGCGAGACGGCTCCGGATCTCGGGAGCGGCCTCGTCCCGGGAGAGTGTCCGCGCCGGATGGCGGTCGAGCATCTTGAAGACCAGGAATCCCTCCTCCGCGGCGATCACCGGCGAAACCTCGTCCGGCTTCAAACGGAAGACCGCCGCCTCGAATTCCGACGGCAGATCGCCGCGCTGAACCCATCCGAGGGCGCCCCCGCGAGCCGCGTCCGGCGCCCGCGAAACCGTCCGCGCCAGCTCGCCGAAGTCGTTGCCCGACACGGCGCGGGAGCGGGCCCTCTCCGCCTCGGGGCGGGTGCGGGTGAAGATTCGCGCGACTTTCGCCTCCTCCGGACGCCGCCACCGTTCCGGGTGGCGATCATATTCCTCCGAGGCCTCCGCGTCGGTCGGCCGGACCACGTCTCCCGCGCGCGCGACGAGCATTCCGGGCGCCTCGCGGCGGTCGACATTGTCGTCTCCCGTGTCGAGCTTCGCCTCGCGGCGCCAGGTCTCTTCCCGGAGGAACTCGTCGAACAGCCCCGAGACGACGGCGGGCTGGGACTCCGCGATCGGCCTTCCCGCGTTGGCTTCGAAGAACGCCCGGAACGACCGGAGCGCGACCGGGCGGCCGTCGATCTCGGCGATCGTGTCGATCGGGGGAGCGGGGCGCCGGGCGCAGGCGCCGGCGAGAAGCGCCGCGGCGGCGAGGAGAATCGCCGTCGAAATCCCGCCGTTGCCAAATCGATTCTTGAAATGCCGGAGCGCGGTGCTCTCGGAACGGGATTCGGAGCGGCGACGGCAGTCGAGCAGCTTCGGTTCGGGCCCTTCGCATTGCGGGGGATCCTCCGCGAAGTAACCGAGCGGAGGTCCCGCGATGCGGGAGCGGAAGCGTGGGCGAGGGGGTGGCGGCTCCGCGGTCGAGTCGCTCGTTCGAGGAGCTGCGGAGCCGTCACTCGCTCTCGGTCCCCGAGCCAGCTTCCGCGACGGGTTCACGCCGCCTCGAGGAGCGCGTCGAGGAACGCCATCACGGCCTCGACGCTCCATTCCGGCGGCAGGGAGACGACGCCGGACGGCGACACGGCCGCGCCGGTCTTTCCGCGCAGAAGCGCGACGACGCGCCCGGGTTCCGCCCGCGACTCGCCGTCGAAGACGAGGCGATACGCGCCGCGGCGGCGCTCGATCGACTTGATCGCGAGGCGCTCCGCGCGGCGTCGGAGGCGCCCGTACTCGATCAGATTCGTGACGGCGGGCGGCGGAGGGCCGAATCGGTCCTCCGTCTCCTTCGCGATTTCGCGGATCTCGGCGTCGTCCCGCGCGCGCGCGATCCTCTTGTAGAGCGCCATCCGGAGGCTCTCTTCCGGGAGGTACGCGGCGGGAATCGACAGGTCGCTTCCGAGGGAGATCGTGACGGTCCGTTCGGGCAGGACTTCCTCCCCCTTCATCTGGCGCATCGCTTCGTCGAGGAGGTCGAGATACATCTCGAGGCCGACGGCGGCGATGTGCCCCGACTGCTCGGCGCCGAGGAAGTTCCCCGCGCCCCGGATCTCGAGATCCTTCGCGGCGATCCGGAACCCGGCGCCGAGGTCGCAGAACTCGCGGATCGTCGCCAGGCGCGCCCGCGCCGTCTCCGTCAGCGCCGCTCCCGGCTCGATGACGAGCCAGCAGTACGCCGCCTTGTCGCTCCGGCCCACGCGCCCGCGGAGCTGGTAGAGCTGCGACAGGCCGAACGTGTCGGCGCGGTCGATCACGATCGTGTTGACCGACGGGATGTCGATCCCGTTTTCGATGATCGTCGTCGCGAGCAGGATGTCGGACTTCCGCGACACGAAGTCGATCATCGTCTTTTCGAGCTCCCCCTCGCTCATCTGGCCGTGGCCCACCGCGATCCGCGCGTTCGGCAGGAGCTCCGACAGGAACGTCTTCTCCGCGAGGATCGATTCGACGCGGTTGTGGACGTAGAACACCTGTCCCCCGCGCTCGAGCTCGAATCCGATCGCCTCGCGCACGAGATCGCCCTCTTTCGGGATGATCTGCGTCTCGATCGCGAGGCGGTTGCGCGGCGGCGTCTCGATGATCGAGAGGTCGCGGAGTCCCGAGAGCGAGAGGTTGAGGGAACGCGGGATCGGCGTGGCCGACATCGACAGGACGTCGATCGACGCCTTCCATTCCTTGATGCGTTCCTTCTGGGCGACGCCGAACCGCTGCTCCTCGTCGACGACGAGGAGTCCGAGGTCGTGGAAGCGAATGTCCTTCGAGAGCAGTCGATGGGTCGCGATGAGGATGTCGACGCCCCCTTCCGCCGTCTTCGCCGCGATCTTCTTCTGTTCCCCGCGGTCGCGGAACCGCGAGAGGAGCTCGATCGTCACCGGGAACGCGGCGAAACGGCGCGTGAACGTCCGGTAATGCTGGTCGGCGAGGATCGTCGTCGGCGCGAGGACCGCGACCTGCTTCCCGTCGAGGACCGCCTTGAAGGCGGCGCGCATCGCCACCTCGGTCTTGCCGTACCCGACGTCGCCGCAGAGGAGGCGGTCCATCGGCGAGGGCCGCTCCATGTCGCGCTTCACGTCCGCGATCGCCTGCGCCTGATCCGGCGTCTCGACGTGCTCGAACGCGTCCTCGAACTCCTTCTGCCAGGGGGAGTCTTTCGAGAACGCGAAGCCCTGCGCCTGCGCGCGGCGGGCGTAGATCCGGAGCAGGTCTTCCGACAGGTCCTTGACGGCCTTCCGCGCCGCTTCCTTCTTGCGGCCCCACGAAGCGCTCCCGAGCCGGTCGATCTTCGGCTCGCCGCCCTCCGCGCCCGAGTACTTCTGGACGAGATCGAGGCGCTCGACGGGGAGAAGGAGCGTCTTGTCGTCGACGTAGACGATCTCGACGAACTCGCGCTCGTTCCCCTCCACCGGAATGCGCTTCAGCGCCCGGAAGCGCCCGACGCCGTAATCGACGTGGACGACGAAGTCGCCGGGCTTCAAGTCCCGGAGGTCGGAGAGGAACGCTTCGGATGCCCTCCGCCGCGGAGCCGGCGTCGTCCGTTCCGGACCGAAGATCTGCTCCTCGGCCCAGACGGCGAGCGCGCTCTCGCGCAGCCGGAAGCCCGCGGAGATCGGTCCCGGGATCGCGGTCGCCGGGACGTCGAATTCGCGGGCGAATCGCCGGAGCTTCTCGGCGCCCCCTTTCGGATGCACCGCCACGAGGACGCTCTCGCCGCGGGCCGCGGCGGCGCGGAGCTCCGCGGCGGCTTCCCGCACGCGCCCGTCGAACGCCGTCACCTCCTCGGCGGAGAGCGGGAGGGGAGTTCCGGGGACGAGCCCGAGGCGGTCGAGAGCCACCGTCGCGCGGGAGGCGAGCATCTCCCGAATCGCCGGGACCGGATGGAGGAGCGCCTCCGGCGAGATCGCGTCGCGCTCGGGCTCGTAGTCCGCCGCGACCCGGTCGCTCCACCGCGTCAGGGCGTCCTCGACGGAGGCGGGCTCGAGCACGACGACCTGAGCCTCGGGAGCGAAGTCGAAGATCGTCGCGGCATTTCCGGCGACGGCCGGGAGGAAGAGAGTTCTCTCGGCCGAGGACGGGACCCGGCCGAGGGTTTCCTCGAGGAGCGCCTCCGCTTCCTTCGATTCCGAGACGGCGGCGAGGGGCCCGAAGACGACGCGCTCGAGAGTCGCGTCGGAGCGCTGCGTGTCCGGGTCGAACGTGCGGATCGAGGCGACTTCGTCCCCGTCGAGCTCGATGCGGACCGGCCGGTCCCGATCGGGAGGGAAGACGTCCACGATTCCGCCCCGCGCGGCGAAGTCTCCCGTTTCCGTCACGAGGTCGGTTGCCGCGTACCCTTCCCGCGCGAGGAACGCGAGGAGCGCTCCCCGCTCGATCGCCCCGCCGCGGGAAATCGGAAACCGGCGGGCGGTGAAGCTCTCGGGGGAGGGGAGCCGCGCGAAGAGGAAGCGCGCGGGCACCGCCGCGATCCGGCAGGTCCCCTCCGCGAGCGAGGAGAGCAGGGCGAACTCGGACCGCCGGTACTTGAGCGAGGGCCCGACCCGCTGGTAGGGAGTCAGGGAGGGCTCCGGAGCCACGCAGATGGCGCCCGCTCCGAACGCGGCGGCGTCCGCTGCGGTCGTTTCCGCGGAAGGCTCGTCGGTGGCGACGACGATGACGGGTCCGGATTCGGAGAGCAGGGCGGCGATCGCGCCGGGGAGCGCCCCCACGGCGCCCGAGACGACGAGCGTCCGCCGGCCTTTTCGCGCGTCGGGCGCGCGCACCCCCGCGCGCCGGAGGGCTTCCGCCACTTCCGCGAGCTCCGGGCGTTGCCGGCCGGTGGCGACGGCGCTATCCGGCGACCGCGCTCCCTGCGAAGCCAAAACTGATCATCCGGCAATAGTAACGCGTCGCCGGAGGTACCCATTCCCTGCCCGCTCAGCGGGTTGCCTCCGGAAACTCTCGTGCCCGGGTCGCGTAATATCCGGGAGATGACCGACGCCGAGGCCCGCCGCCCCCTTCCGGCCGCTTTCTGGGCGTCGGCGGGACTGATCGCGGCGGTCTGCGCCGCGATCGTGCGCACCCCGCTGTTCGAGCGCGCCCCCGAGATGGGCGCGTTCGGGGTGACTTTCGACTTCTGCGTGACGATCCCCGCGCTCTATTACGCGCTCGTCGTACGCCGGGGAGCTCACCCCGCGACGCTCATCCCGGTCTTCGGCGGAGGGATGCTCCTGGCGCGGCTCGTCGTCCCCCGAGGCCACCAGGAGTTCCTCCACTCGCTCGCCCCGCTCGGCTCGGTCCTCGATCTCGTTCTCCTCGCGGTCGTCTTCGCGCGCGTCCGGCGGATCTCGCGGGTTCTTCGGGCGGCGGACGCGGCGGACCCGGTCGAAAAGATCCGCATCGCGTGCGAGGGCATCTTCGGCGCCGGGCGGCTGGCCGGCGCGGTCTCCGCCGAGATCGCGATTCTCTGGTATGCGCTTTTCTCGTGGCGCCGGACGACGGCGCACGCCGAAACGCGTCGGCGCCCCTCCGCGGACGGTCTCACGTTCTACCGCGCGAGCGGATGGCCGACGGTCCTCGCCGTCGTGTTCCTCCTGATCGCGGGGGAGGGCTTCGGCGCCCACCTCCTCCTCTCGCGATGGAGCATCCGGGCGGCATGGACCTTCACCGCTCTCGACTTCTACTCGGTCCTGTGGCTCCTCGGCGACTTCCAGGCGCTGCGGCTGCGTCCCGCGACTTTCGACGGAGAGACGCTCCGGCTCCGGTTCGGCCTGCGGTGGTCCGCCGAGATCGACGCCTCGAACATCGAAACGGTCGACCGGGTCGCCCCGGGCGAGTTCCCGAAGTCGCGCGACACGCTTCGCTTCTCGATGCTCGACGAGCCGCGATACGCGATCCGGTTCCGTGAGCCGGTGGCCTTCCGCGGGATCGCGGGGCTGGAACGGCGGGTCCGGGCGGTGGGCGTCCTCCCTGACGGAGCGGCCGATTTCGAAGCCCTTTTCGCCGGCTTTCTTTCCTGATTCTCGCTTTTCCGACCTCACCCCGCGCGACTCGCCGCTCGTCACTGACTTCCGGCGGCACGTCGATTGCTCCCTCCCTCTCCCGTGGCGCCCGGCGCGAAGCCGGTTTCCCGCGCCGGAAAGGAACGTGAACGTGAATTCGCAGAGTCCGCGCGCCCGAATCGCCACGGCACTCCTCGTCGCGCTCGCCACCGCCGCCGTGGCCGGAGCCGCCAAGCGTGACAAGGCACTTCCGCTTCCCGAGAAGTCGGGAATCCAGCACATCGTCGTCGTGATGATGGAGAATCGCTCCTTCGATCACCTGCTCGGATGGCTTCCCGGCGCCGACGGGCGGCAGACGGCCACCTATACCGACAAGAACGGCAACCCGCAGCCGACCTACCCGCTCGCTCCCGATTATCAGGGGTGCGCGTACGCGGATCCCGACCACTCCTTCGACGGAGGCCGGATCCAGCTCGACGGGGGGCTCTGCGACGGGTGGCTGCTCGCCGGGACGGACGACCTGTTCCCGATCGGTTACTACGGGCAGAGCGATCTCGCGTTCCTCGGACGCGCGGCGGGCGACTGGACGGTTCTCGACCGTTATTTCGCGCCGGTTCTCGCTCCGACGTATCCGAACCGGATCTACCAGCACGCGGCGGTGACGGACCGCCTCGACGACTCGATTTTTCCCCCCTCGACCCTTCCGACGATCTGGGACCGGCTCGCCGAAGAGGGATATTCCGGGCGCTACTACGCGAGCGACATTCCGTTCCTGGCCCTCTGGGGAACGAAATACGCCTCGATCACGCGGACGTACGACGACTTCCTCGCCGACTGCGCCGCGGGCACGCTGCCGGACGTCGCGTTCGTCGACCCGCCGTTCAACGGCGAGTCGAACGGCACGTCCGCCGACGACCACCCGCACGGCGACATCCGCGCCGGAGAATCCTTCCTCGACCGCACGTACGAGGCGATCGTCGCGAGCCCCGACTGGTCGTCGACCGTCCTCGTCGTGAACTTCGACGAATGGGGAGGGTTCTTCGACCACGTTCCGCCGCCCGCCGCCGACGACGTGGATCCGGCCTTCACGCAGCGCGGCTTCCGCGTTCCCGCCCTCGTCATCTCGCCGTGGTCCCGGCGCGGCTGGGTCGGCTCGAACGTGTACGACCACACGTCGGTCCTGAAGATGATCGAGTGGCGGTTCCATCTCCGGCCGCTCTCGGTGCGCGACACGAACGCCCGAAACCTCGCGGAGGTCCTCGATTTCTCCAACCCGAGTCTGTCGGCGCCCGCCTACGGCGTGCCCGACTTCACCCCGACGGCATGTCCATGAACAGGAGGAAACCCATGTCCGGCAAGAGAGAGCTGATCGAACCGCACCCCGGAGACAAACGCTTCGTGCGGCGGGACGACAAGGGACAATTCTCCGACGTCGTCGACGTCGGCAAATCGCTGTCGCAGGATCGCCGGCAGCATTCGAACACCGTGGCCAGACCGGGGGAAGGCGACCGCGGCGATCGACCGTCGAAGAAGAAGTGACCTATTCCCCGCTCACGGCCGTGAGCGGGGAATCGTCATCGCGCCCGCAGCTCAATCCGCGCCGCGCGACCTTCCGATCGAGAAGTCCGCGCCGCCGCCGAGCGTGAACTGCGTGATCGGGAAATGTCCTCCGCGCCGCACGGACAACTCGACCGGCGGGAGGGCGCCGGCCGGATCGGTCATCGACACGGTCTCGCCCCCCTGGATCACGCGAACGTAGCCGCGCAGGTGGACGCCGGGCGAGATCCGGTGCCGTGCCGCGAGATCCCAGACGACCTCCCGGGTTCGGGAGACGGAACGGTAGCCCGCATCGAAATATCGAGTCTCTTCCCCCAGGATCGCCATGGCGACGAACGGCAGCCGCGACCGGTCGGCCCCGATCGAGAAGGACAGGTCGGTGCCGCCCCACGTCTTCTCGACGAAGAGCGAGGCCGCCGAGAGCGTCGCCCGCTCCGTGTACGAGACGTGGGCGAAATCGGGAACCCTCTGTTCGTTGACGTCCATGTCGGTCGCTTCCGCCTCGGCCGACGCACCGAGAGAAAACGTACCGTGCCGCCATCGCCCTTCGATCTGGCCCCCCGGCATCCATTGCTTTCCCTGGCGGTAGACGAAGGCCGTGTTGTATTTCCCCTCGGGGCGGACCTCGCGGAACGCCGCGCCGATCTCCGCGTTCGTGAACCGGTGCCTCCAGCCGATCGAGACGTCCACGCGCTGGGCGAAGAGATCGCGCTCCTCGGAGAACTGGAACTTCGATCCGCCCAGGTTGACGAGATCGACGATCTTGTGGACGCGCTGAGCGACGGCCGCCTCCACCGAATCGCGCGCCCCGAGGGGAATCCGCGCCCCGGCCTCGAAGTTCTCGTAGCGCCCGGTGCCGGTCGCCACGACCGCGTCGGGGATCCGGAACGTCTGGCTCTGCTCGTCGTGCGAGTTGGCGATCGAGAGACGCGCGAACCACTCGCGCGCGGGGGTTCCGGCGCCGAGACCGGGCGCGGCATCCCCGGCATTTCCCATCCCGACGAGGAGGAACTTCGGCGTCACGTCGGACGCGTCGTTGTGGAAGACGGTGGGACTGTCGTCCCGGCGCTCGAGCGTCGCGTACGACGCCGCGAACTCGGCCGAGAGCCCCGGAGAAGCGGGAAGTCCCGTCCGAAGGAGCGACATCCCGCAGAACACGCACGCGGTCAAGAGGTCGGGAGTCATGCGGCGCGCATCCTATCGTGGGCCGGCGCGGCGATGCATCGAGCCGGGCGGGCGCGTGCCGCCCGCCGTCGCGTGACGGGCGCACATCAGAAGCGCCGAGTCAAGCGGCTCAGCCGCTTCGACTCGGCCTAACTCGGCCTTGTGGATTGACACGGCGCCGGCCCGGCGAAACGATCCAGTTCGTGCCGACCACGATGCCCACACTTTTCTTCGGTCACGGAAACCCGATGAACGCGATCGAGGAGAACGCGTGGACGCGCGCGTGGGCGGCGATCGGGAGCGCCCTTCCGCGTCCGGCCGCCGTGCTCGCGATCTCCGCACACTGGTACGTCCCGCAGACGGCGGTCACCGCGATGGAGAGTCCCCGCACAATACACGATTTCGGCGGGTTTCCGCCGGAGCTCTTCGCGGTGCGGTACCCGGCGCCGGGGAGTCCCGCGCTCGCCGAGCGCGTCGCGGATCTCCTGTCGCCGCTTCCCGTCGAGCGCGACCGGCGGTGGGGGCTCGACCACGGCGCCTGGTCGGTCCTGTGCCGCGTCTACCCCGACGCCGACGTCCCCGTGGTCCAGCTGTCGATCGACGAAACCCGGCCACCGATCTTCCACTACGAGGTGGGGAAGCTCCTGGCTCCGCTCCGCGACGAAGGCGTCCTCGTGATCGGCAGCGGAAATCTCGTCCACAACCTGCACGCCTATGCCTGGGGTCGTCATCCGGTCGCCCCGTTCGACTGGGCGGTGCGTTTCGAGGAGCGCGCGCGCCGTCTCCTCCAAGAGGGCGACGACGGCCCGCTCGTCGACTACGAGTCGCTCGGGCCCGACGCCAGGCTCTCGATTCCGACCCCCGACCATTACCTGCCCCTCCTGTACGTGATCGCCCTGCGGCGCCCGGGAGAGAAGGTAACGTTTCCGGTGGAGGGGGTCGATGGGGGATCGATTTCGATGCTGAGCGTCCGCGTCGGCTGACGCACCGTCGGCAGGCGGGGCGATGCATCGAGCCGGGCGGGCGCGTGCCCGCCGGCCGCCGGCACGACGTACGTTCTCAGTACGCCTTAGCCGACGGCCGGCTGCCCGCATCCCGCCGGGCTCGCGCCTCGCCGCGCCTCGATCACCTCGTTGCCATCGCCCTGGCGCCTTCCAGGACCATGTACGCCTTGCCGGCCGGCCGGCCCGCCCGGACCCGTCTTCCAACCCGTCTGGCCGCGCCCTGAGTCTGTCGGGCAGCCGGGGAGACGTGGAGGTGAGGCAACGTCTCGGACGGACGTTGAGGCGCGTCGAGAGCCGAGCGAGACGCGCGTGCAAGCCTAGAAGACGAACATGCCGAGGGCGGCGCCGAACATCAGGAGCGTGGTCAGGCCCACGATCACCCGGCTCGCGACCGAGCTGGGCTGGTGCGCCATCAAAGTCCGATCGGATGCGACGACGAGGACGCCGACGAGCAGGAACGGCGCGAGGATCCCGTTGAGGACCGCGGACCAGAACAGCGTGCGGACGGGGTTCAGCCTCGCGAGGTCCATTCCGATCCCGACCGCCGTCGCCAGCCCCGCCACGAGATAGAACTGTTTCGCGCCCCGGAGCTTCTGATCGAGTCCCTGTCGCCAGCCGAAGGTCTCCGCGAACGCGTACGCGGCCGAACCGGCGAGCGTCGGGATCGCGAGGAATCCGACCCCGAGGATGCCGACGGTGAAGAGCGCTGCCGCGAGCTTTCCGGCGAGCGGAGCGAGCGCCTGGGCCGCTTCCTTCGTCGTCCGGATTTCCGTCGTCCCGTGGACGTGGAGCGTCAGCGCGGTCGTCAGGATCACGAAGAACATCACGAGGTTCGAAGCGAACGTTCCGACCCCCACGTCGATTCGCCGGTCCGTGATCTCGCGGGACGTCGCGCCCTTCCGGCTCACCAGCATCCGCCGCCCCATCGCCTTCTCCTCTTCGACCTCCTGGGAAGCCTGCCAGAAGAAGAGGTAGGGACTGATCGTCGTTCCCAGGATCGCGACGAGGGTCGCCCAGGCTTCCCTCCCTTTCGGCATCGAGGGGACGAACGCGTCCCGCGCGATCGTTGCCCAGTGCGGGTGAACGAGGAACGCGGTGACGACGTAGGCGCCGAGCGCGAGAGCGAGCCACTTGAGCACCGACGCGATCTGCGCGTATCGCAGGCGCACGGTCGCGATCATGATCGCGGCGGCGAACGCCACGACGGCGATATGGGAATTGACGCCCGTCAGCATCTCGGCGGCGTCGGCCATTCCGGCGAGGTCCGCGCCGATGTTGATCGCGTTCGCGGCGAGGAGAGCCACGGCCGCGGCGACGAGGAGCGGCTGCGGAAACTTCTTCCGGAGGGCCCCCGCGAGGCCGCGGCCGGTCACCATCCCGATCCGGGCGCACATCATCTGAACGGCGGCCATCAGAGGCCAGGTGAGGAACGCCGTCCAGAGCAGGCCCGTCCCGAGCTGCGCGCCGGCGATCGAGTAGGTCGCAATCCCCGACGGATCGTCGTCCGCCGCGCCGGTGATCACGCCCGGGCCGAGGGCGGCGGCCACGCGGCGCGGGAGGGACGGGCGTCGGGAGGTCACGACGCGGATGGTAACGCGGCGTTGAAACTCTTCCTCGGGCAGGGACATAATTTCGCCTCCGTTCCCCGACAAGGAGGCCGCATGAACCGGATCGCCGCGCTCTTCGCCGCCGCCCTCTGCCTCGCCGTCCCGGCGGCAGAGCCCGCTCCCGCGCCGCTCCGTGGGGTTCCGCCGGGAGCCGTCTGGATCTGACGTCGAGCGGAACGGCGACCGGGACGGTGACCCTGACGAAGCCGGGCGCTTGACCTACGTCTGTCCGCGCTGCCACGGAGCGCTCTCCTCCGCGGAGGAGGCGCTCGTGTGCGACGCCTGCGCCCGCGCGTATCCGGTCGAGGACGGGATCGCCGATTTCTCCGAAGGGGAGTACTACGACGCGTTCTCGTCGGAGCGCGACGTCACTCCCGTTCTGCTGCAGGGCCTGGAGGACGAAGTCGCCGGGACCCGCGCGCGCGTCGGGAGTTTCTTCCTCCCGCGGCTGCGTTCGCGCTTCGGCCGAGTCGAGGGGCTGCGGATCCTGGACTGCGGGTGCGGCAACGGGCTCGCGACGGACCTGCTCGTCGCGGCGGGCGCCGATGCATGGGGAAACGATTCTTCGAAGCTCCGCCGCTGGCAGTGGCGCGGTCGGGAGAACCCCGCCCGGCTCTGCGTCGCCTCGGGTTCCCGCCTTCCGTTTCCCGCCGCCTCTTTCGACGTCGTCGTGAGCTCCGGCGTCCTCGAGCACGTCGGCGTCGTCGAGACGGCCGGCCCGCCGTACGCCGTCCGTCCCGCTCCGACGCGCGACGACGAGCGCCTGGTGTTTCTCCGCGAGCTCCTGCGGGTCGTCGGGCCTTCGGGAGTCGTGTGGCTCGACTTTCCGAACGGCGCCTTTCCGATCGACTTCTGGCACGGGACCGGAGCGGGCGGCGCGCGCTTCCATTCGACGAGCGAGGGTTTCCTCCCGAAGGTGGGCGAGGTCCGGAAGCTCGTCCGCCGGGTCGATCCCGCTCTTCGGCTCCGCGCCGTCAGCCCTTCCGGGCGCCTCCAGTTCAAGCGCGTGCGGAGGCGCTGGTTCGGCAAGCTCTTTTCTCCCGCGATCGCCGCCTTCTTCTCGGCGATGAAGGTGCCGGGCCTCCGCGGTCTCGCGGCTTCGCCTCTGAATCCCTATCTCGCGCTGGAGATCGAGAATCCGGCCAGGAAGATCAACCCGCCGGGAAGGCGCGACGCGCTCGGTCCGGGGGAGGGCGGCTGAGACGCCTCGGGGTCGGACTCTTCGGGGAGGCCGGAAGAGACGTCCTGGGGGCGTCCCCAGGCCGGAAGGACGGAAATCCGGGCGGACGAGGCCGAAACCGGTACTGATTCCGTCGCCCTTTCTGGTACTTGCTTAAATCTCCGGTTTTCGTCGAATGAGCTGTCGATTCCGCCGGTTCTGGGTCATCGTGAGATCGAGCCGGGAATGGCAGACTCGAAAACGGGGACGACGGAAGAAGGGAGTCGACGATGAGGTTCATGGTGATGGTCAGGGCGACGAAAGAGTCCGAAGTCGTGGGCGCCATGCCGAGCGAGAAGATCCTCGCCGAGATGGGCGCTTTCAACGAGCAGCTCATGAAAGCGGGGGTCCTGCTGGCGGGGGAGGGCTTGCAGCCGAGCGCGAAGGGGGCGCGCGTGAAGTTCTCCGGAACGAAGCGGACGGTCGTCGACGGTCCCTTCCCCGAGACGGACGAGCTGATCGCGGGGTTCTGGATCCTGCAGGTGAAGTCGAAGGACGAGGCGATCGAGTGGGTGATGCGGTGCCCGAATCCGTTCGAGGGGGAGTCGGAGATCGAGATCCGGCAGATCTTCGAGGCGGAGGATTTCGGCGCGGAGTTCACGCCCGAGCTCCGCGAACAGGAAGAGAGAATGCGCAGGGAGATGGAGAAGCGGAAGACGTCGTGAACGCCGGCGCTCGCGCCGGCGCGGGAAGTGGCATTTCTTCGGGAAAGGAGTGAATCGTGAACCTGGAACCGTATCTCGCGTTCAACGGGACGTGCGCGGAGGCCTTTCGGACGTACGAGAAGATCCTCGGGGGAAAGCTCGAGATGATGAAAAACGGCGAGTCGCCGGTCGCGGACCAGACTCCCGCCGATCAGCGCGACCGGATCCTGCACGCGCGGCTCGACCTCGGCGGCGGGGCGGTCGTGATGGGCTCGGATGCTCCGCCCCAGTACTTCACGAAGCCGCAGGGCTTCTCCGTCGCGATCGGCGTGACGAAGACGTCGGAGGGGGAGCGAATCTTCAAGGCGCTCTCCGAAGGCGGCGAAGTGAAGATGCCCTTTGCGAAGACTTTCTGGGCGGAGCGCTTCGGGATGTGCATCGACCGGTTCGGCATCCCCTGGATGGTCAACTGCGAGAAGGAAGGCTGACGCTGCCCGACGTCTTCGGGGGCCGGTGAGGACGCCCCCCGGCCTTTCGCCGTCCTATCGCGCGATCTACCGGGTCGTCGCGAAAATCCCCCGCGGGCGTGTGGCGACGTATGGCCAGGTCGCGCGGCTCGCGGACCTCGAGGGCCACGCCCGGCTCGTCGGCTACGCGCTGCATGCGCTGCCGGACGGCGCCCCCCTCCCCTGGCACCGGGTCGTCAACGCGAAGGGCATGGTCAGCCGGCGGCGGAGCGGCTCGGGGCACGACGTGCTTCAGAGGCGAATGCTGGAGCGCGAAGGCGTCCGGTTCGAAGCCGAGGGGCGGCTCTCGCTCGCGACGTTTCGATGGCAGCCGCGGGTGCGATAATCGTCGGCGTCTCGGGGCGTAGCGCAGCCCGGTAGCGCTCCTGCTTTGGGAGCAGGAGGTCGTCGGTTCAAATCCGACCGCCCCGACCATTTTTTCCAATGGGTTACGACCCCATTCCTCCCGCGCGCGCGAGGGACGAGTTCAAGAAGTCAGGCAAATTGGGGAGTTCGGAGCAGTCCCGCGCTCTGGAACGGCCCTGCAGAACTCTCGCTTCGCGAATTCGAATGCAAACAAGGAGAGCAGTTGAGAGGATTCCTCTTGCAGGAGAGATATAGGGAGTAGCGGTAGCCTGAGATCGGGTCGTGGACTCCTGATTGTGCCGAAGGAGAACTCGAGAAATGGCAAAAGCGCTTCGATTCGTCATCGTCCCGAAAGTCGCGCACCCCTGGTTCGACGAGGTACACAAAGGCGCGCAGGATCAGGCCGAAATCCTGAGCCGTGAGCTTGGTGTCGAAATTGTGGTCGACTATATGCCGCCGTCGATTGCGGACGTCGCCGAGCAGAACGCGATCCTGGAAAAGGCCGCCCGCCGCCGCCCGACCGGCATCGCCGTCGATCCGGTCGACGCGATAGGCCACATGACGGCGATCAACCACATCAGGGATCAGGGGATTCCGGTGGTTCTCTTCGACTCACCATCGCCGGATCCCGGCATCACCTGCGTCGGCAACGACTTTGCCCAGCAGGGAATCGTCGCGGCCGAGCGTCTCGTGAAACTGATCGGGTACGCCGGCAAGGTGGCGGTGATGCAGGGATATCCCACGGCGCCAAACCACAAAGAGCGCTACGAAGCTCAGATGGCCGTCCTGGGGAAATATCCCGGTACATTCATTGTCGACGGCGGCATGGACAATGACGACATCGAGACTGCTCGCCGGCAGGCCTTGGCGGTTCTCGAATCGCATCCCGATCTGAGTGGTTACCTGTGCTGCGATGCTTCGGGTCCCATCGGCATCGCCACCGCCATCAAGGAGGCCGGGAGGGTCGGCAAAGTGAAAGTCGTCGGCATGGACGGGATCAAGCCGATACTCGATGCCATCAAAGAAGGCGTGATCGAGTCCTCGTCGGCAACCATTCCGAAAATGCAGGGCTCGATGTCCGTCCTGATGTTGTGGCAGGCATCGCTGGGCGTTCCGCTGCCTCGGGCCGTCGATACGGGCATCGACGTGATCACGCCGGAAAACGTGGACGAATATCTGGCGGCTGCGGTCTAAAGACCCGACACCGTAGGGCACGGCGGCGCGTGCCCCCGAAGGCATCGTCGTTCGGGGACCGATCGGGGGTATCGAACATCTCGTTGCCGCGGTCGCGTACTCGCGTGCGCGTCGCTGAACTCGGGCCGTTCGGCGACGCTCCCCGCCGGCCCCTCCGAAAACTTTCGTCCGTCCGGTTCGTAGCGACAAGGACGGAGAGAATCATGAAGAAGAGCTTCACCATCGCGGCCGGCCTGGTTCTAACGGCCGGGCTCGCCCGCGGCCAATACGTCCTCGACCTCCCGGAAGCGAGTCCCGCGGCCTCCGCGATGCAGACGATCGGGATCACCGACGTCGAGGTCCGCTACCACCGGCCGGCGGTGAACAAGCGGAAGATCTGGAACGGTCTCGTGCCGTACGGGGTGGTCTGGCGCGCGGGCGCCAACGAGGGCACCACGATCTCCTTCTCGACGCCGGTCACCGTCGAGGGAAAACCCGTGGACGCGGGCACCTACGGGCTCTTCATGATCCCGGGGGCTTCCCGGTGGACCTTGGCGCTCAGCCGCTTTCCCGGGGGGTGGGGGACGTACAGCTATGATCCCTCCGAGGATTCCGCCCGCGTCGACGTCTCTCCGCAGCCGCTCGCCGAGCCGCAGGAGCGCCTCCTCTACACGTTCGACGATCTCGCCGACGACGCTGCGACGCTTTCGCTCCGGTGGGAGAAGGTGAGGATCCCGGTCCGGATCGCGGTCGACGTTCCGGCGACGGTGCGCGTCTCGGTTCGGGACGAGCTCCGCGGCGGCAAGCACTGGAACGCCGACGCGTGGGCTCAGGCGGCGCGCTGGGAGCTCGCGCACGGCGGGGTCGACGCCGCGCTCGAGATGGCGGACCACGCGCTCTCGCTCGCGGAAACCTTCTCGACGCTGCGGACGAAAGCGGCCGTTCTGGAGAAGAAGGGAGACTCGCGGGGCGCGGCGGCGCTCCGTGACCGTGCGAAGGCGATCGCCAACGAGGCCCAGGCGATCATCGTCGCCGTCTCGACGTTGAACGCGCAGAAGAAATACGACGACGCGATCGCCTGGCTGTCGGACTACGCCGCGAAGCACCCCAACAGCCGGGAGCTGTGGCGGGTCCATGCCCAGCTGGGCGACACCTATCTCGCCCGGAAAGACCGCGCCCGCGCGCGGGCCGAATGGGACAAGGCCATGGCGCTTGCTCACGACACGGCGGAAAAGGTGGAAGTCCAGGATTCGATAAACGCGGCGGGGGCCGAAGGGGAGTGATCGGCCGATGATTCCGCGACCCGCGCTTCGCGCCCTCGGTGCGGTGGTCCTCACGGGACTCGGTCTCGCGCGGCTCGCGGCGGCCGCGGGCGAGTTGCCGCGTAAGGGCGGCTCCCGTTCCGAGACGTATCCCGGAATCGCCGTGGAATACGGGAGCGTCGCGGCGCCCGGGGGACCGCGTCTCCGGACGATCGTCACGAAACCGGCGGGCGCATCGGGCCGTCTTCCGGCGCTCTTCCTCGCCGGCTGGCTTTCCTGCGACTCGGTCGAGGCGCCGGACGGCGCCTCCGATTCGACGTCCGCGACGATTCGCGGACTCGCCTCGCGCTCCGGAATGCTCTTCTACCGGGTCGACAAGGCGGGGGTCGGCGACAGCGAAGGGGTGTGCGGCGAAACGGATTTCGACGCGGAGCTCGCCGGCTACCGTGCCGCGTTCCGGCAGCTTCGCGCCCGAGCCGACGTGGATCCCTCGCGGATCTTCGTCTTCGGCTGGAGCAACGGCGGAGGCTTCGCCCCGCTCGTGGCCGAAGACGCGCCGGTCGCCGGGTACGTCACGGCCGGAGGCTGGGTGAAGACCTGGTTCGAGCACATGATGGAAATCGAGCGGCGGCGCATGACGCTCGCCGGGAAGGCTCCCGGCGACGTCAACGAAGTCATGCGGAAGACGGCCGCGTTCTACGTCCTCTATCTGAATCGCGGCATGACTCCCGCCGAGATCGCGAAGGAGAGGCCTGAGCTCGCGGGGGTGTGGTCCGACGAGCCCGAGCGGCAGTACGGCCGCCCGCTCGCGTACTACCGGCAGCTCCAGGGGCTGAATCTCGAAGAGGCCTGGGCGCGCGTCGCCGTCCCGGTCCTCGCGATCCACGGCGAGTACGACTTCATCATGAGCCGGGAGGATCACGAGCGGATCGTCTCGATCGTGAACGCCCGGCGAGCAGGCGCCGCCCGGTTCGTCGAGGTGCCGGGGATGGACCACGTCTTCGCCCGGCACGCGTCCGCGGTGGAGGGAATGACCCGGATGGGAACCGGACCGTTCGCCGTGGACGCGCTGGAGACGATCCTCGCGTGGCTGAAGGAGCAGACCGCGCCGGCGAAGTGAGCGGGCGCGTTCAGCGTCTCCGCAAGGCCACGATCGCGGCGATTCCCCCGATCGCGACCGCGGCCACTCCGGCCCCGCCCCAGATCTCCGCTCCGTCGAGGTAGACCTCCGCGCCGGACGGATCGACCGGCATGCACGCGCGGTATTGGCGCCAGCTGCCCGCCGCGCGCGTGAAGGCGAAACCGACGGCGATGAAGGCGGCGACGGCGACGAGGAGAGCGAAGGCTCTCGGAAAACGGCGGGGCGACGGCACGGGCCGATTATCCCCGCTGCGCAGGCCGCCGTTCGGCCCGGGAAACGCCTCGCGCGGGGAAGAGAACGGTTCCCGCGCGGGGCGCCGGCTCTTCGAAAGAGGGCCCCATCGAAGGTCTCCCCACTCGTGACTCTCGGACTCGCGACTATCCTTCCCTCAGGATCTTCCACAGATCCTTCAGGAGTCCCGCGGGGCTCGATCGGACGATCAGGACGGGAACGTTCGCCCGGACGATCACGTCGCGGGTGACGCTCCCCAGCATCGACGTGCGGAGCCGGCCCCGGATCGGCGAAGAGCCGACGACGAGGAGCTGAGCGTCGATGCGCCGGCAGACGTCGAAGATCGTGCGTTCGATCGAGTCGCTCTCCTCGAGGACGAGAGTCGCGGCGACCTCCTCCTTCTGGAAGATCGCCAGCTGGTCGCGCAGCACTCGCGCGAGACGGCTCTCGCCGGCGAGCAGCCGGTCGGGAGTTCGCGGCACCGGCGCCCAGGCCCGGTACATCTCCGGCGCGACCGGGAGGATGTGGAGGAGCGAAACCTGGGCGGCGAGGCACCGGGCGAGCGTCGCGACGAACCGGACGCCCTTCTCGATGTAGCGTTCGCCCCCGGTGCAGACGAGGATCCGCTCGACGGAGGGCTTCGCTTCCCGGGGAATGAGCAGGACCGGCGTGTCCACGGTCTTCGCCAGCTGCCAGACGGCGAGCGAAAGGCGCCGTCCTTCGCGCCCGGTCCTCGCCGAAGCCCCGAAGACCGTCAGGTCGTATCCGTCGCGCGCCTTCTTCGCCGCTTCGGCGATCAGCTCGCCCTCGACGATCGCCGTTTCGACGGCGACGGAAGACTTGCCGAGGGTCGTCGTCGCTTCGGCGAGAGCCCGCTCGAGATCGGTGCGCACCTCGCCCGCGCGCGCGACCGAGAAGGCGGTCACGGCCGCGCCGCATCGCGCCGCGAAGAGGCCGGCGAACCGGGTCGCCGTCTTCGCGGCTTCGGAGTCCGCGACGAGAAGAAGGACCCTCCCGATCGTTTTGTCGCTCACAGCAGCCCCCGATGATGCAGCTCGTAGAGGAGAGTCGCCGCTCCGAGGATCGGCAGCGGCGCGAAGGCGAGGCGGATCCCCGGCCCGTGGAACTTCTCGGTCGCCTGCGCTCCGATCTGCGCTCCGATCGCGGCGCCCGTGTGCATGACGAGCGCGATCAGGATGTCCACGTTTCCCTTCAGCGCGTGCGAGAAGGTTCCGTAACCCGCCGAGAGGATGATCTCGAAGAGATCCGTCCCGATCGCGACGTGGGTCGGGACCCCGAGCACGTAGACGAGCATCGGCATGCGGATGTATCCCGCTCCGCCGCCGAGGAAGCCGGAGAAGAATCCGCCGATCAGGGAGATGCCGAGCACCGCCCAGAACGAGACCCGGATCCCGGAGATGGGCAGCCGGATCATCGGCCGGATGCGGACGCCGTGGATCCACTGCCAGAGGGAGTTGAAGTGGAGGCGGTCTTTCTTCGGCGCGTTCCTGGTCCGGATCTTTCCCGTCTTGCTCGCGCGGCTCCGCCGCAGCGCACCGAGGCTCTCCCAGATGATGAACGCGGAGATCACGAGGAGGACGATCGAGAACGACAGGCCGAGCGCGACGTCCGCGTGCTTCGTGCGCTTCAGGGCCTGAACGAGCCGCGCTCCGACCTCGACGCCCGGAATCGTCCCGAGCGCCATGAGAAGACCGAGCTTGATGTCGACGTTGCCGAGCGCGCGGTGTTTCTTCGCCGCGACCACCGACTTTCCGACGATGTGCGCGATGTCGGTCCCGACGACGTAGTTCATCGGGAGACCGAGCACGTACAGGGCGGGTCCGGCGAGGAACGAGCCGCCGACGCCGAAGAATCCGCCGAGAATTCCGACGACGAAGCCGACGGCGATCAGCCACGGCGTCGCGATCGTGACGTGCGAGATCAGGAACGTCATCGCCTTCGGCCGTTCGAATCCCGCCGGAAGAGCCCGACGAGGACCTTCGTCAGGAGCTCCAGCACGATTCCCTGCAGGAGGATGAGGAGGATCGCGGTGAACGCGTACGTGACGCGGTGGCGCTCGAACATGACCGCGAGGGGGCGGTCGAGCGTCTTCAGGACCAGGAGGAGATAGCCGACGATCAGCGCCGAATAGACGACGAGCTCGAGCCACATCCGGGAGCCGTCCATCCGCTCGGACTCGGACGATTTGCGCGAATTGCTCACTCGGGCCAAGCCGGAGAGCAAGGCGGGGGCCAATCCCCGCCGGCCGCGCGGCGCGGTGCGTCCGCGCCGGGAACCGCGGTCCGGTTCCGGGCCGGCGCCCGGGAACACCGATGGCGATCGTGGCGTTCGGAGCGCCGCCGCCCGGACCCGAAGGGAGCCGCCCCGCTCCGAACGATCTCTGCGTCACGCCTCGGGCCTTCGCCGCGCCGAAGTGGCTTCGGCCACGCCGGCGGGCCCGACGCTCCCGGCGTCCGCTCCCACGGCGCGTCTCGACCTCGTTCAACGGCGGCAGGCTCGGCGCGTTCGCTATCCGCGTTCCGGGGCACTAAAATCCGCTCACGGAGGGCGTTCATGGCGTCGGAAGCACGAGTCGAGAAATACCACGGTTTGGACGCTTCGACGCTCGTCGCCGCGTACCGGAACATCTACCGTTCCCGGCGGGTGGACGACAAGGAGATCCAGCTCAAGCGACAGAACCGAACGTACTTCCAGATCAACGGGGTGGGACACGAGGCCGTGCTCACGGCCGCCGGCATGGTGGTCAAGCCCGCGCACGACTGGTTCATCTGCTACTACCGCGACCGTGCGCTGTGCCTCGCCCTCGGCGTGACGCCCTACGAGATGTTCCTCGGCGGAACGGGCGCCAAGGACGATCCCGCCTCCGGCGGCCGGCAGATGCCGTCGCACTGGGGACACAAGAACTTCAACCTCGTGTCGAAGTCGTCCTGCACGGCGATGCAGTTCCTGAACGCCGTCGGAATCGCGGAAGCCGGGATGCGGATGGCGAAGATTCCGGGTCTCCAGGAAAAGGCCTTCCGCTCCGACGAAATCGTCCTCGTCTCGGGAGGCGAGGGGCAGACGGCGGAAGGAGAGTTCTGGGAATCGCTCAACACCGCCTGCAACCTGAAGCTCCCGGTCCTGTATCTCATCGAAGACAACGGGTACGCGATCTCGACGCCGGCGGAAGTGGGGCTCGCGGGGGCGTCGATCTCGAAACTCGTCCGGGGGTTCCCGAATCTCTTCGTGACCGAGGTCGACGGCTGCAACTTCCTGGAGTCGTACGACGCGCTCCGGTACGCCGCGGAGTACTGCCGGCTCCGGAAGGGCCCGGCGCTCGTTCACGCCCACGTGATCCGCCCCTACTCGCACTCCGTTTCCGACGACGAGAAGCTCTACCGTCCCGCCCCGGAGCGGGAACGGGAGCTCGCGCGCGACCCGGTCGTCAACTTCGCGAAATTCCTCGCCGCGGAGGGCGTCGCGAGCGAGGCGGAGATCGCCTCGCTCCAAAAGGAGATCGACCGCCAGATCGACGAGGACGCCGAGCGCGCGCTCGAGGCGCCGCTACCGGCGCCGGAGAGCGCCCTTCAGTGGGTCTATTCGCCCGACGTCGATCCGACGTCGTCCGCCTTCGACGGGCCGAAGAAGGAGGAAGGCGATCCGCAGACGATGGTCGATCTCATCAACGCGTGCCTGCGCGACGAGATGAAGCGCGATCCGCGGATCGTCGTGTTCGGAGAGGACGTCGCCGACGCCTCGCGCGAGGCGGTGCTCGGAGAGGTCAAGGGGAAGGGGGGCGTGTTCAAGGTCACGCACAATCTCCAGCGCCTGTACGGGCACGAGCGCGTCTTCAACTCGCCGCTGGCGGAGGCGAACATCGTCGGCCGGGCGGTCGGGATGGCGGTGAAAGGGCTGAAGCCGGTCGTCGAAATCCAGTTCTTCGACTACATCTGGCCCGCGTACATGCAGCTCCGGAACGAGCTCGCGACGATGCGGTGGCGCTCCGGAGGGAACTTCTCCGCGCCGGTCGTCGTGCGCGTTCCCGTCGGCGGCTACATCGCCGGCGCCCTCTATCACTCGCAGTGCGATCCCGTGATGTTCACGCACGTTCCCGGCCTGCGGGTGGTGCTGCCGTCGAACGCCCAGGACGCCAACGGCCTCCTCCGAACCGCGATCCGCGGGGACGATCCCGTGATGTTCCTGGAGCACAAGCACCTCTACCGCCAGACGTACAACAAGGGCCCCTATCCGGGGCCGGATTATTCGATCCCGTTCGGCAAGGCGCGGATCGTCCAGGAAGGCTCGGACGTGACCGTCGTCTGCTTCGGCGCGCAGGTGCAGCGCTCGATCGTCGCCGCGGCGAAATCGAAGGAAGCGTCCGGCGTCTCGACCGAGATCATCGACCTGCGCTCGCTCTCGCCCTACGACTGGGACGCGATCGCGACGTCCGTGAAGAAGACGAGCAAGGCGATCGTCTGCTACGAGGACCCGATCTCGTGGGGCTACGGCGCGGAGATCGCCGCGCGGATCTCGGGGGAGCTCTTCGAGTGGCTCGACGCCCCGGTCGCGCGCGTGGCGGCGACCGACACCTTCGTCGGCTACGCGCCGACTCTCGAGAAGTTCATCCTGCCCCAGATCGAGGACATCTCGGCCGCCATCGAGAAGATCGCGAAGTACTGACCCTCGATCATGTGGCCCGACGACCTCTCGCTCCTGCTCCGGCTGCTCGCCGCGGGCGGGTTCGCGGCCGTTCTCGGCTGGGAGCGCGAGAAGGCGGGGAAGTCGGCCGGCCTCCGGACCCACATCCTCGTCGGGATCGGCGCGGCGATGTTCGTCGCGCTCGCGCGCGTCACCGCGGCGGAGTCGGGCGGGACGAACGCGAGCGTGCTGCGCCTCGATCCGATCCAGGCGGTCGCGACGGGGATCGGATTTCTCGGGGCGGGGCTCATCTTCAAGAGCGAAGACAAGGTCCACGGCCTCACGACCGCGGCCTCGATCTGGACGACGGCCGCCGTGGGGTTCGCCTGCGGGATCTCCCATTTCGTGCTCGCGGCGGGGGCGACCGTGATCCTCTTCGCCGTGCTCCGCTTCCTCGCGCGGTTCGAAAGGGCGGAGGGCACGACTCGCCGCTGATTCGAGGCATACACTTCCGGTCGTGATCTCCCGGCGGGGATTCGTTCGCGGCGCCGTCTCGACGGCGGCGCTTCTCCGGGCCGCCCGTTTCGCCTTCGGGGCGCCGGCGGCGCCCCCGGCGGCGGAGGGCCTCCTGGCGTTCGACCTCCCCCGGGTGCGGCTCCTTCCGGGACCGTTCTTCGACGCGGCCGGGGTGAATCGCCGGTTCCTGATGAACCTCGATCCCGATCGCCTGCTCCACACGTTCCGGGTCACCGCGCGAATTCCCTCCTCCGCCGATCCGCTCGGCGGATGGGAGGCGCCGGAAAACGAGCTCCGCGGGCATTACACCGGGCACTACCTGTCGGCGCTCGCGATGCGGTTCGCGGCTTTCGGGGACGACGAGGCGAAGTCCCGGGGCGGCGCGATCGTCGAGGCGCTCGCGAAGTGCCAGAAGGCGCACGGAAACGGCTATCTCTCCGCCTTTCCCGAGGAGCTCTTCGACCGGCTCCGCCGCGACGAGCGCGTCTGGGCGCCGTTCTACACGCTCCACAAGATCCTCGCCGGGATGATCGAAATGGCGACCCTCGCCGAAAACGCGCAGGCGCTCGACGTCGCCCGCGGAATGGCGAACTGGACGGCGCGGTGGACGCAGCCGCTGGGCGAGGCGGCGATGGCGCGCGTCCTCGAGCGCGAGTACGGCGGCATGAACGAGGCGCTCTACGACCTCGCGGCGATCACGGGCGACGAGAGCCTCCGCGACGTCGCCCGCCGCTTCGACCACGAGCGGATCTTCGCGCCTCTCGCCGAGGGCCGCGACGAGCTCAAAGGCCTTCACGTCAACACGACGATCCCCAAGATCGTCGGCGCCGCCCGCCGGTACGAGCTGACCGGCGAGCGCCGGTATCGCGACGTGGCGGAATACTTCTGGCGGGAGGTCACCGCGCGGCGCGCCTACTGCACGGGGGGCACGAGCAACGGCGAGAGCTGGAACGCCGCACCGGGCGTCATCGCGGGGGAGCTCTCGGGATACACGCAGGAATGCTGCCCGACGTACAACATGCTGAAGCTCACCCGGCACGTCGCGGCATGGGCGGAGGACGCCGCCCCCGCGGAATACGCCGAGCGTGCGCTCTGGAACGGCATCCTCGGAACCCAGCATCCCGCGGACGGGTCGAAGCTCTACTACGTGCCGCTCGCTTCCGGGTACTGGAAGCTCTTCGGGACGCCTCTCCACGATTTCTGGTGCTGCACCGGAACGGGGAGCGAGTCGTTCGCGAAGGTCGGCGAGCAGATCTGGAGCCGCTCCGGCGAGGCCGCCGTCGTCGATCAGTTCATCGCTTCGGAGCTGGACTGGAAAGAGAAGAAGCTCCGACTCGTCCAGGAGACGCGCTTCCCGGAAACCCCGGAGACGAACGTCGTCGTCCGGGCGGCCGAGCCGGTTCGGGCGGAGATCCGGCTCCGGATCCCCTCCTGGACGGAGGGCCGCGCGGCGGGAACCTTGAACGGCCGTCCGGTCGAGGGCTTCGCGGCGCCGGGAAGCTGGTGGTCGCTCGACCGCGTGTGGCGCGACGGCGACAGGGTGTCGCTCACGCTGCCGATGCGGGCGCGCTTCGAAGCGACTCCGGACGATCCTTCGACGCAGGCCGCGATGGTCGGGCCGATCGTGCTCGCCGGAAGGCTCGGAAAAGAGGGGCTGACGCCCTCGACGCTGCGCGCCGAGCCGACGAAGCCGCGCACCGTCCCGGAGTACAAGCTCGATCCGGTATCCGCTCCCGAGCTCCGCGGGGCGTCATTGTCCCCGGGGGCCCGTCCTCTCGAGTTCCGGGCCGCGACTATCGACGGCCGCGCGATGGAGCTCGTGCCGTTGAACTCCCTGTTCGACGAGCGTTACGCGGTGTACTGGAAAATCCGGAGCGCGTGACGTCAGCGGTCGGGAGCGATCCGTTTGACGACCGCTCCTTCTTCCGCGCCGGGAAAAGCGATCCCGGGGTAAGGCTCCGCCCATCGCGTGAGCGCCGAAGTCCGACCACCGCGAAGGACCAGCCACGCGGTCTTCCCCGGCTCACGGAGCCACGCGATCGATGCCGGATCGTCCCGGACCGTGACGATCGAACGCGCGCCGGGCGAGTGCAGTGTCTCGAACCAGTCCGCCCCCGCGACGTAGTAAGTGACGCAGACGAAGGTGTAGTCGGTGTCGGTGATGATCCGCTCATCGGCCGGGCTCGCCCGCAGGTAAGCGCCGAGCGGCCGCCAGTCGGGTCGGCCGGTCCGAAAGTATTCGCGGAGCGACACGATCTCGAGCGCGGCGGACAGGATCAGCAGCCCGATTCCGAGCCGCTTCGTCGAAGGTCGGGCGATCAGCGCCGACAGGGATAGCGCAAAAAGGCCGACGAGGGCGATTCCCATCGGCGTGTAGTGGAAGATCGAGTCGAAGATCGGATGATGTCGTTCCAGGATCTCGAGGATCGCGAACCCGCCGATGGACCACGGCAGAAGGAACCGAACGCCCGGCCTTCTGCAGGCCAGGACGGCCCCGGCGGCGCATCCCCCGGCGAAGAGCGCTCCCGGCCACCCGAGAGGCTGCCAGTCGACGTGTCCGAAACCGAAAAACGAGAAGAACCGGGGGATCCGCGCCATCGAAAATACGGGAGCGGTTCCCATCGGAGCGCCGCGGATCCCGGTCAGGAAGACCGGCCACCACGGCAGGAACCCGAGCCACAAGGCGATTGCGAACACCGGACCGGCCGCCAGGAATCGACGCGCGGAACGCGACCGGACCCGGTCGGAGGAAAACGCGTCCTCGATGACGAGAGCGGCGCCGGCCAGGAGGAGGGCGAGCGCGGCGACGTAGAGAGCGTACGCGGTCGCAAGGCTCGCGCCGTAGAGGGCGGCCAGGCGCGTGACCGAGGGCCGCGCCAGGAAGCTCTCGAGCGCGAGCAGTGACGCGCACAACAGGAACATCCCGAGCGAGTACGGTCTCAGTTCCTGTGAGTAGTGGACGTGGAACGGTGAAACGGCGAGGAGAACGCCGGTCACGACCCCGGCGATCCGGCCGGCCCGCCGGGCCATGAAGGCCGCCGCCGTGACGACCGTCGCCGTTCCCCAGACGACCGCCGGCAGCTTTCTCGCCGCGTCGGAGGGATGCAGCGTGCCGAGAATCTTTCCGACGACGTAATCGATGGGCGCCTGGATTCCCTGGGACCGAAGCGACCGCCACAACCCTTTCCAGGAATCGTGAATCGTGAAGGATTCCAGGATCTCGTCGAGCCAGTACGAAAAATGATTCAGACGATAGAGGCGAATGGCGACCGCGACGAGGGCGAGGGAGCCGAGGATCGCCCACGGAATGGTGCGCGGTCGATCCTCCCCGCCGGGATCCGCTTGCCACGGAACACCCTTCAACGGCTTGTCTGAAGAAGGTAACTCAACGGGAGCGCGATGGGCAATGGAAGCTCCGACCGGCGGGGACAGAGTCAGGATTCCCGGGATGCTGAAGCGCCGTTCCGGATCCCCTTATTGCGGCTCTTTGAAAGAGACACGGCCATCGTTCAGGATCGTGATGCTCGATCCTTCCTCCACCGAGCGAAGTGCGACGGCGCTTCCCCGCCGCCACTGAACTCCGATTTCCGCGCCGCGATGAGGATAGGCGACGAGCGTGACGTCCTGTCCGTCCTTGCCGTCGAGCGTCAGGAGAGCGTTTCCCCCGGTCTTCGTCTCGTCCGTGACGTAGCCGCCGCGCTCGTCGCCCGCCGCGTCGCAGATCAGGATTCCGGAAACGGGTTCGTCCCGCTTGATCCGGCGGCCATCGGCGATCGGGTCCGGTAACGGGGCGCCCAGGCGAACTCGTACCGTGCCGTTCGCGTCGACGACGGAGAGCCCGCGGACGGTGAGGAATCCGGGTGTTTCCCGTCCCCGAGGCGAATGACAGGCGCTGACGACCACGGCGACAGTGACCAGGTAGCCCGCTCCGATCAGCGCCACCAGCCTCCGAAGCTCCCGGATTTCGTCCTCCAGGTTTCGGCTGTTCCCTCGTTCTCCGTTCTCCATCGGTCGTCCTCCTTCGCTGGCGGGCGTGCCGCCCGCGCCCCGTTGCCGCTTGCTCAACCGATGCCAGCATCAATCCGATGGACGAGCAAGGGGAACTGCCTCCCGTTCTCGACGGACTCGGAACGGTTGGGAGTCGACGGCCGATCGATCCCGGCGCGCTTTGGAATTCCGCTGGCGCGCTCGTCAGGAATGCGCGGCCCAGATCTTGATCGAAACGACTTTCCGGTTCTTCACTTCGATGGAAATGGGAAACGGCTGATAGCTCAGGAGAGTGGTCTCCGTGCCCTGCAATTTCTCCGAGGCCGTCACGGGGCCCAGAACGTCCTTCAGGAGCCGGATCGAATCTCCCAGCCGAAGCCCGGAAAAGCTGTACGGGTCGGGCGTCTCCTCGCCGGAGAGCTGGATCGCCGTGGCGCGCCCTGCTTTGAACGTGACGGCGAAATAGGGATTGGCTTCGGGGTCTCCGTGAATGGGATAGACGCGGATCGTCTCGCCTCTTCCGCCCCCGACGACCTTCCACGGCCTCCCCAGGCGGTCGTCCACTCTTTCCGTCGTCTCGTCGACCGCGATCGCTCCGATGTGGAGGCATGGAGCGAGGCCCCGGTCGCGCGGCCGAGGTTCGTTCTCGGAGATGCACACCAACGCGCCTCCGAGGTAGCGAAACTCGTTGACGACACCGACCGGGGGCGGCGGGAAGGAGACGGCGTGCTGCGCCGCGGCCGGCGGCACGACGCAGAGGACCGCGGCCGCGACGGAAGTGACCGCGCTCCATACGACGATTCGCCTCCGCGGCGGCGAGATGCTCGACTTCCGCTTCATCGGGTCGCTCGTGGCCATTATGCGGAGAGCGGCAGGCGCAGCCAGATGCAAATGCATGCCGCCGGGAAGGGGCGGTTCGCTTCAGTCGAGCGAGTGGTCGGTGTTTTCGGCGCCGACCCGAAGGCGGTGCCCACGTGCCGTCGGCGCCCTCGCGCCGGATGCGGTCACGAGCGTGGTCAATCCGAGGATCCATGAAAGCAGGGCGGTGGCTTCGGCGGCAACGGCAACGGGTGCCGGCCGGGACCGCCGAAATGCTTCGAGCATCCGGGGATAGGAGGCACCGCTGATAACGATGATTGGCCCGTTCGAATTCGCGAGGAAGCCGCTCGGTTCGGCGAACAGAGCCAGGTCCCCGGCAACCGTCAGAAGCAGGAAGCCCGACAGCAGGATCGGGAACCATCGGCCTCCCCGTGGGCTGTGGACGAGCCCCCAGGTGAGGAGGAGTGCTTCCGGAAGAGCCATCGCCCACAGGTACCAGCCACCCACTCCGCCCGGCGAGCGATAGGCGGCGAAATTCTTCGTCGCGAAGTAGGCGGCGGCGATGAGGAAGAGGATGACGGGGATCGAAACGGATGACAGGTTGCGGCGATCCCGTGCACTCGACCGCGGAGCCGAAGCCGACTTCCACAGGCAGACCGCGAGTCCGATCGCGAGCACGACGTAGACGAGCGACGGAAAGACTCGAACCGACATCCCGGACACCCACAGGTGGGACTTCACGAAGGCCCAGGCGTCGCGAGCCCAGGGGACGTCCCGGAGTCGCACGGCGGCCGGGTGGGTGAGCACGTCGGCCAACGCGATTTCGGATCCGTGGATCCGCCGCGACAGAACGGCGAGCGCAACGGCCGGCAAAATGAGGAGGGCGGCCGCGATCCTTCGGTTCCGCTCTCCGCGGCGGAGAGCCCGGACGAGAACGCCCGGAATTGCCGCGAGGCCGTACAGCTTGGCCCAGGGAGCAGTCCCGGTCGACGCGGCGGCCAGGATCGCTCGTCTCCGGCCGCGCGAATCCTCGAGCGACGCACCGATGCCGATCGCGAGGCAGAGTGCGCACAGGGCGTCGTTGCTCACGCGGACGAGCGCGATCGCGAAGCCGGGAACGAAGGCGAGAAGGGCGAGCGGAAACCAGGCGCGCTCCGAGAAACCGGCGCGCCGCGCGGCCACGATGGTCGCCACGCCCACGAGGAGAGCGAGCCCGGCGTTGACGATTCGCAGAAGGTACAACTCGGCAATGGGAGAGAGGGGCGGGAGAATTCGGAGGAGCAGCCCCGCGCCGAGATAGTAGGCCGGAGACTGCTGCGTTTCGTAGTTCCCTTGCCGCGGCCGGGGGGCCGGACCATTGGTCATGCCCGGAACCCGCGCGTCGAAGCCCCCGCGGCGGCCGCGCCAGTCGCGCTCGGCATCGACGATGCGCGTCGGGACGTAAACCGAGCGGAAAGCGTGCCAGCGCGGGGTTTCGGCGCACGTTTCCACGTAGCCGTGATGCGCGTACTCGTCGAAGCCGCCCCAGGGGAGAAGGAGGAACGCCCACGCGAGGAGGCGGCAGCCGAGAAACAGGAAGACGAGAAGTTCGATCCGGGAGAGCGGCCGGGGCCGCTCGGGAACCGCCGTCCGACGATCCGGATCAGCTCCCATTCCCCGGTTCGCGACCGGACACCCGGATCCGGACGTCCACGGCCAGCCCGCCGCGTCCCTTCGGCGAGACGAAGAGCGGGTTGACGTCCATCTCCGAGATCTCGGGGAAGTCGGTCACGAGCTGGCAGACGCGGAGGATCGCCTCGACGAGGAACTCGCGGTCCCCCGCCGGCTCGCCGCGGACGCCGGACAGCAGCGCTCCCGCCTTGAGCTTGTCGAGGGCTTCGAGGACTTCTTCGCGGGAGACGGGGGGCAGCACGAACTTCACGTCCTTGAAGATCTCGACGTAGCGGCCGCCGAGCCCGAACATCACGAGAGGGCCGATCCGCGGATCGTTCGTCGCGCCCGCGACGAGCTCGCGGCCGCTCGCCTCGCGCTGCAGGATGTACCCCTCGAGATGTTCCGCCGCGCCGTGCCGCGCGAGATCCGCTTTCATCCGCGCGAGCGCCTCGCGGAGCTCGGCGGCGTCCCGGATCCCCGTGGCGACGCCCCCGACGTCCGACTTGTGGACGATCTTCTCGCCCGCCGCCTTGAGGACGACCGGATAGCCGACTCTTTGCGCTGCCGAGGCGAGGAGCGATTCGCGGCGCACGAAGACCGGCCGCGCGGCGGGAATTCCCGCCGCCGCGAGCACCGAGAACGCGTCATCCGGATCGAGGTAGCCGCCGCCACGCCGCCGTCGCCGCGCGATGATCTTCCGGATCGTCTCGGTCCTCATCCGGAAACGCCGGAACGTTCCGCGCGGCTTCTTCTGCCAGCGACCGATCTTCCACATTTCGGCGAGCACGCGCGCGGCCGGTTCGGGGAAACGGTAGATCGGCGGATGCGCCGGCATCGACCGCGCCTCGTCGTAGAACTCCTCGTTGGCCATGAAGACGGAGAGAACGGGCTTCTCCGCGCCGCGGGTCGCCGCCATCAACGCGTCCCAGACGGAACGGGGTCCGTAGAGGACGGGGGTCACGTTGATGACGAGAACCGAGTCGACGCCGCGATCCTCGAGCAGGATCTTCGCCGCGCGCCCGTAATTGACGTCGGAGGCGGAGGCGATCATGTCGACGGGATTGCCGAGCGACGCCTCGGACGGAAGGAATGCGGCGAGACGCCGCTTCGTCCGGGCCGAGAGCTCCGCGAGCCGCAGGCCCTGCTGGATCACGGCGTCGGTCGCCATGATGGCGGGGCCGCCGGCGTTCGTGAGGATGGCGACCCGGTCTCCCTTCGGGAGGGGCTGCGAAGTGAGCGCGGAAGCGAGGTCGAAGAGCTCCTCGATCGTGTCGGAGCGGGAGACCCCGCACGCTTCGAGCACGGCGTCGATCGCCACCTCGGAGGCGGCGAGGGCGCCGGTGTGGGAGGACGCGGCGCGCGCTCCCGCGACCGTCCGGCCGGACTTCACGACGAGCACCGGCTTCTTCTTCGTGATCCGGCGCGTGAGCTCGACGAACCGGCGCGGGTTCCCGAACGACTCGAGGTAGAGCGCGATGATCCGCGTGCGGGGGTCGTTCTCCCAGTAGCCGAGCATGTCGTTGGAGGAAATGTTCGCCTTGTTTCCCATCGACACGAACTGGGTGAACCCGAGCTTGAGCGCCTGGGCCACGTTCAGGATCGCGACGCCGAGGGCGCCCGACTGCGACGCGAACGCGAGCGGCCCGTAGGAGGCGGGGGTGGGGGAGAACGTCGCATCCATCGCGTATTCCGGCTCCGCGTTGATCACGCCCATGCAGTTCGGGCCGATCATCCGCATCCCCTTCTTCCGGACGAGCTCGACCAGCTGCCGCTCGAGCTCCGCGCCGTCCGGTCCGACCTCCTTGAAGCCGGCCGTGATGACGACGAGGCCCCGGATACCCTTTTTCGCGCATTCCGAGACGACGCCCAGAACGCCCTCCTTCGGCACCGAAATGATCGCGCAGTCGATCTCGTCCGGAACGTCGAGGACGGAGGCGTAGCACTTCACGGAATGGAGGACCGACGCCCGCGGATTGATCGGGAAGATCTTCCCCGTGAAGCCCGAACGGAACAGGTTCGAGAGGAGATTGCCGCCGATCGAGTGCGGCCGGGTGGAGGCGCCGACGACGGCGATCGCGCGCGGGCGGAAGATCGCGTCCAGCCCTTCCGGGCGGGGGATCTCGCGTTTCCGGTGGCTCTTCACGCGCCCGGCATCCTAGCATTGGCCGCGTTGGTCGAAGGAATGCCCCCGATGCTGCGGCGGAACCTGTTCCTGCTGGCGACGGCGGTGATCGCCGCGGCCGCGCTCGCGACCGGTCTCGTTCCCTGGCGGGACATCCCGCGGGTCGAGGATTCCCGGCTGCTCGTCACGCTCGCCGCTCTCGTGATCTCCGTGGGGCTCCTCCGCGGGTCCGGATCGCTCGACTTCGCGGTGCGCCGCGTCGTGCGCCGGTTCACCCGCGCGCGGTCGCTGACCGCGGCGCTCGTCGTCGCCTCGGGAGCGCTCTCCGCGATCGTCACCAACGACGTCGCGCTCTTCGTCGTGATCCCGTTCACGGTCGCCGCCTCGCGTTTCTCCGACTTCCGGGTCCGGAACGCGGTGATCCTCGAGATCACGGCGGCCAACGTCCTCGGATGCGTGTCGCCGATCGGAAACCCGCAGAATCTCTTCCTGCTGCACCGTTCCGGGATGACGATCGGCCGATTTCTGTCGGCGATGACGCCGTTCGGCGCCGCCGCGGCCGGCGCTCTCGGGGCGGCGATCCTGATCCTGGAGCCGGCACGCGCGATCGTGCCGATCGAGCGCGCCGTGCCGCCGGTCGCGCCCGCGGCCGCGGCAGTGGGAGGGGCCGGAATCCTCCTCGTTCTGCTGTCGATCACCGGTTTCGTTCCTCCGCTCGCCGCGCTCGGCGTCGCCGCGTTCGGATGGCTCCTGCTGCCGGGCCGCCG
>DASTIQ010000007.1 GCA_035717485.1 Thermoanaerobaculia bacterium
GGGGGGCGACTTCTACGACCTCATTCCGATGTCGGATCAGATCGTCGGGATCGCGATCGCCGACGCCTCGGGACACGGACTGCCCGCGGCCCTCCAGGTGCGCGACGTGTACACCGGGCTCCGCATGGGGGTCGCACGCGATTTCAAGATCGTCCGGACGGTGGAGCGGCTGAACCGGATCATCCACGAGTCCCGGCTGACCAGCAAGTTCGTGTCGCTCTTCTACGGCGAGCTCGAGGCGTCCGGGAATTTCATCTACGTCAACGCCGGCCACAACCCGCCCATCGTCGCGAGGGAACGCGAATCGATCCTCCTGCGCCAGACGGGGATGGTCCTCGGCCCGTCGCGCGACGCGGCGTACAGCCGCGGTTTCGTGACGCTGGACGTCGGCGACGTGCTCGTTCTCTACACGGACGGCATCGTCGAGGCGACCGACGCCCGCGACCAGGAGTTCGGCATCGACCGGCTGAAACGGGTCATCGCCCAGAACCGCGACCGGACCGCCGACGAGATCGTGAACGCGATCCTGCAGGGGGTGGCCGCCTTCACCCGCGGGGCGGTCCCGCAGGACGACCGTACTCTCCTGGTCATCCGGCGCGGCACGGTGCCCGCGTCGGAGAAGCGGCTGAGCGCCGAGGTCGCGATCCCCGCGCAGGGCTGAATTGCCCGGCTTCGCCGCGCACCCTCTCCGCCCTCTCGCGAACCTGCGGCTCCCGCCGTCCGTGGCGTCGCTGCCTCCCGCGCCGCGGGGGTTCTTCCTCGCTCCGACGGAATCCGTCGCGCGCCGCCTGCTCGGCGCCTGGTTCGTCCGCCCGTGGCGGGGGAGGACCTACGGCGCGCGGATCGTCGAAGTCGAAGCGTACCTGGGAACGACGGACGCGGCCGCGCACTCCTTCGGCGGCCGGCGGACGGCTCGCGTCGAGCCGATGTACGGGCCGGGGGGGCTGCTCTACGTCTTCGCCGTGTACGGCATGCATTACTGCGCCAACGTCGTGACGCGGGAGGAGGGCGTTCCCCACGCGGTGCTGATCCGCGGCGCGGAGCATCCCGGGGTTCCCGCGTCCACGCTCTCGGGCCCGGCGAGGTTCTGCCGCGCTCTCGGGATCGTGCGGGGGGATTCGGGGCGCGACTTCGCCGCGGGCTCGGGGTGGGAAATCCGGCCCGACCCGGTTTCACGGCGCGCCGTCGTCGCATCCCCGAGGATCGGCGTCGATTACGCGGGAGAAGCCGCCGGATGGCGGCTGCGCTTCTCGATCAGCGGTAATCCGGCGGTATCGCGGCCGCCGGCTCGGCCCTCTTCCACTCGATCACGCCGTCCCGCAGGAGACGCCGGAAGACGAGCAGCACCTCGACCTCGCGGATCGGCGAAATCTTGACGATCGACTTCACGTCCCAGTTGCCGTTGATCCGGGACAGGACGAATCCTTCGTTCGGGGTGAAGTTGAAGCTCGTCAGACGGTCGAGCGGCACCTTGAGGACCGGAATCCGATGGAGCTCGACGCCGTCGGCCGCGAGCCGGGCGCGAAGGCGCTCCTCCGCGATGCGCATCGCCTCCCGCGGCCGGGCGTCGGCCGGGTCCACTTCGCACGCGGTCTGGAAGAGCTTCCAGGCGCCTTCGGGGTCGCCCTCGAACGTCTCGCGCCCCCGCTTGAGCAGCTGATCGACTTCCCCGGAGCGATCCCGGGGCGCGACGGGGACGTCGACGCCGATCGACCGCTGGTGCACCGCCATCGTCCCGTCCCGGACGCCGCCGTACACCATCTTCGCGACCACGAACTCGGAGTTGTGGGTCTGCACCGCGATCTCCTCGATCGAACGCTGGCCGTTGAGATACGGGACGACGAGCTTCTGCTGGTCCGAGAGGCGGTCGAAGGCGAGCGGCCGGACGATCCGCGGCACGACCCTCATGTCGGGCAGCGTTTCGCGGATCCGTTTCCACTCGTCGTACCGGCGCAGCCCCTCCAGGATGATCCCCGTCACGTCGAGCGACAGCGGCACCATCTTCTGATCGGGGAGCTCGTTGTCGAGGAATTCGAAGTCGCCCTCTTCCCAGAGGAACACGTCGTAGATCGATTCCTCCGCCTTCTTGCGCATGAGGCGAAGGAGGTCGTCCTCGGAGATCGCGTTGATCATCACCAGGATCTTCCCGAGGAGGATCGACGATTCCTCCTGAACCTCCATGGCCATCTTGAGCTCGTCCTCGGTGATGTAGCCGTGCGCGACGAGGAAGTGGCCGAGGTATTCGCGCTGGTCCGACGAGGACGAGGAAGCGATGCGGCCGCTCTGGAAGAAGATCCGTTTCTCGATCCCGTGCCCCTCGACGAGGAGGGTGCCGTTCTTTCCCCCGAGCGAGAGCCACTGCAGCAGCTCCGACAGGGCCATCGTGCGGAGATTCCCGGTGATGCCCATCCGCTCAGGCCCTTCCGCCGCGCGCGCCGGGCCGCCGCGGGCGAACCGCGGCGCGAGATGTTCCCGCGGGAACGCGCTGACTCAATCGGAACCCGCCTTCCCCGGGGCTCGCCACCTCGCGGGACGGCCCGGAATCCGCCGGTCTAGGGGAGAATTCTACCGGAAGTCTCACTCCATGGGAGGGTTGTAGGCGGGAATGCCGGTGACCGCCTCCCCGATCACGAGGGTGTGGATGTCGTGCGTTCCTTCGTACGTGTAGACGGACTCGATGTTGGCGAGGTGCCGGAACACCGGGTACTCGTTGACGACCCCGTTGGCGCCGAGCGTCTCCCGGGCGAGCTTCGCGCATTCCCGCGCCACCCAGATGTTGTTTCGCTTGGCCATCGAGACGTGCTCCGGCTTCATCGTGCCGTCGTCCTTCATCTTCGCGAGCTTCCAGGCGAGGAGCTGCCCCTTCGTGATCTCGGTGATCATCCACGCCAGCCGCTCCTGGACGAGCTGGTGCGCCGCGATGGGTCGTTCCCGGAACTGCTTGCGCGACTTCGCGTAGTCGAGCGCGGCCTGGTAGGTCGCCATGGCGGATCCGATGCCGCCCCACGCGATCCCGTAGCGGGCCTGGGTCAGGCAGGAGAGCGGCCCCTTCAGCCCCTCGACGCCGGGAAGGACGTTCTCCTTCGGGATGCGGCAGTCCTCGAACGCCAGCTGGGACGTCACGGAGGCCCGGAGCGACATCTTGCCGCGGTGCTCCGACGTCGAGAATCCCTTCGTGCCGCGCTCCACGAGGAACCCGCGGATCTTTCCGCCGTCGAGGCGCGCCCACACGACCGCGACGTCCGCGATCGAACCGTTCGTGATCCACGCTTTGGCGCCATTGAGGACGAACGCGTCGCCGTCCGTCCGCGCCGCCGTCCGCATGCCGCCGGGGTTGGACCCGAAGTCGGGCTCGGTCAATCCGAAGCAGCCGATCGCCTGGCCGGCCGCGAGCTTGGGAATCCAGCGGTCCTTCTGCTCCTTCGAGCCGTAGGTGTAGATCGGGTACATGACGAGCGCCGACTGGACGGACACGAACGACCGGAGCCCGGAGTCGCCGCGCTCGAGCTCCTGCATCGTGAGGCCGTAGGCGACCGCGTCGAGTCCGGGGAGGCCGTATTCATGGATGCTCGACCCGAAGAGCTGGAGCTCGGCGAGCCCGGGGATGAGCTCCTTCGGAAACCGCCCCTCGTACGCGCAATCCTCGATGATCGGCATCACCCGGTCGTCCACGAAATCGCGGACGGTCTGGCGGACGAGGCGCTGCTCCTCGGTCAGGAGCGCGTCGAAATCGAGATAGTCCACGCCGGGAAAAGAGGCCACGAGGCCCTCCTTCGACAAACCGGCAGATGCTATCAGAAGCGGTCGGAGACCGCCGTCATCGCGGGGGGCGGCCGGGGGAGAGCACGGGGCGCGCGGCGGCGTCCGGATGGAGCGCGTACGCGATCATCTTGTACGCGAGCTTCGCCGCGAGGAAGTCGGGCGCGCGGTTGCCGGGAAGCGGAGCGTGCTCGACGAGGTCCGCGCCGACGATCGGTCGTTCGGCGGCGACCCGCCGGAGGATCTCGAGCGCCTGCGCGTAGGTTCCCCCTCCGGGCTCCGGCGTTCCGGTGCCGGGAACGAGCGAGCCGTCGAGGAAGTCGATGTCGAAGGTGACGTAGACGGGCGCGGTCAGTCGGCGCAGGGCGCGGTCCATCCAGCCCCATCCGGCGTGCATCTCCCGGTTGGACACGACCAGGAGGTCGCGTTCGCGCGCGAACTCGACCTCCTCGCGCGAGATCGAGCGGATGCCGACGTGGACGGTCGGGCCGGCGTCGACGAACCGCCGCGCGGCGCAGGCGTGCGAGTTGCGGCTCCCCTCGTATTCGTCCCGCAGGTCTCCGTGCGCGTCGAAATGGAGGATCGAGAGATTCGGGTGCCGTCGCGCGTGGGCGCGGATGATCGGGGGGGAGATCGAGTGTTCCCCGCCGAGCGTGAAGAGGAACTGGCCGCCGGCGATCAGCCCCGCGGCGAGCGACTCCAGCTCTTCGACCATCGCGTCCGGTTCCGGGTCTTCCGGGTGCCACGGCGGAAGCGTGTGCACCCCGGCGCGGTACGGCTCCCGGTCGAGCTCGTCGTCGTAGAGCTCGACGAAATGCGACGCCTCGAGAATCGACGCCGGGCCGTTCCGCGTGCCGACCCCGTAGGAAACCGTCCGCTCGTAGGGGACGGGGAGGACGAGGACGCGGGAGGCCTCCCGGGGATTTTCGTCCTCCGGGATGCCGAGGAAGTTCTGGGGGAGGAACGGCATCGCCCGCCGGCGCCTACGCGTCGGGGGGGAGCAGGATGCAGGCCGCGATGACGGTCGTCCAGAGTCCCTTCTTGTCGCCCACCGCCGTCTGCGAGATGTTCATCGTGCGGACGATCTGCCCGGAGATCCGCCACTGCTCCTTCCGCTCGTCGTACGACTTGTCGTAGTCGAGCTCGACGCCGAGCGTCGTCGCGAGCATCCCGGCGGCGAGGTCCTCGGCGTAGTCGCCGGCGACCTTCTCGGTCTGGCCGAAGGAGTGGTGCTCCGAGAGATATCCGTAGGTGGCGGAGTTCTTCGGGATCGCGACGCCGACCGAGGCCGCGATCAGCCGATGCGGCTCGTTCGTGGCGTTCTCGCTCATCACGACGAACGTGACGGCGCCGGACTGCAGTTTCTTCGCCCCTTCCTTGCGCGAGATGATGCGGCAGTGCGGGGGAAAGATCGAGGACACCCGCACGAGGTTCTGGTCGGCGATCGAGGCGTCGCGAAGCGCCATCTCGAACGAGGTCAGCTTTTCGCGGTGGCGCCCGACGCCTTTGGTCAGAAA
>DASTIQ010000008.1 GCA_035717485.1 Thermoanaerobaculia bacterium
GACGTGGACGAGTTCAAGGCCGTCAACGACCGTTTCGGGCACGACGTGGGGGACGAGGTCCTGCGGGAGGTCGGACGGCGGCTGCGCGAGGCCTGCCGGGCGGGGGACACGGTCGCGCGGATCGGCGGCGAGGAATTCGCGCTGATTCTCACCCGCACGTCCGCCGAGGGCGCGATGGTGGTCGCGGAGCGGACCCGGGCCCTGATTTCCGATTCACCGATCGCCGTTTCCGCAGGCGATCTCTCGGTCACCGTTTCCGCGGGAGTCTCCAGCGTCGGCGGGGAGGTCGGGTTCGACTCCCAGGAGATGTATCGCTCGGCGGACGAAGCCCTCTACGCCTCGAAACGGGAAGGCCGGAACAGGGTCACGCTCCGCCGTTCCCGGCGCCCGTCGAATCCCCCGGCCTGATCGGTACGGTCGCGGGGGTCGGGGACTCGCGCGGTCCCGGGCGCCGCGGATTTCTAGCGCCGAGCCTTTCTCTTCGACCGACCGTAGCCCATCCCGCCGTCCGCCGGCGCCGCTTCGGCGGAACCGGCCGGCGCGGCAGGCGGACGGTGCGGCAGCCGGGAGGGGCCGGGGCGGTGAGGCCCATGCGGTCCGCGCGGACCGCGCGCGCCGGGAGGTCCGGCCGACCGGTGCGGGCGCGTCATCCGGGTGCGGGTTTCGGGATGCCGGTAGAGCCCCGGGTCGGCGACTTCCGCGGGGATGCGCCGGCCGATGAGCTTCTCGATGGAGTCGAGCGAAAAGACGTACTCCTCGTCCGCGAACGAAATCGCGTCTCCCTCGGCGCCGGCGCGGGCGGTCCGCCCGATCCGGTGGACGTAATCTTCCGGGTCCTGCGGAAGGTCGTAGTTGATGACGTGGGTGACGCCGTCGATGTGGAGTCCCCGCGAGGCGACGTCCGTCGCGATGAGGGCGGACGCCTGCCCGTCCTTGAACTCCTGGAGGATTTTCGTGCGGCGCTGCTGCTTCACGTTCCCCGCGAGCGCGCTCACCGGATGGCCGTTGGCCGAGAGCGCCGCGACGAGTTCGGCGGCCGTCGTCTTGCGGTTGACGAAGATCAGCGTGCGCTCCATGCGGTCCCGTTCGAAGAGACCGAGGAGGAGCGGCAGCTTCTCGTGCGTCGGCACGTGGTAGAGGCGCTCCCGGATGCCGCGCGCGGTCACGCGCTCCGGCTCGATCTCGACGCGCACGGCGTCGTTCATGTGCTCGTACGCGAGCTCCATCACGCGGGGCGACAGCGTGGCGGAAAAGAGCATCGACTGGCGGCGGTCGTACGGGGGGCACTTCCGGAAGATCTTCCGGAGATCGCGGATGAAGCCCATGTCGAACATCCGGTCCGCCTCGTCGATGACGAGGACCTCGACGTCGCGGAACGACGTCGCGCCCTGCCCCTCGTAGTCGAGGAGCCGCCCGGGCGTGCCGATCAGGATGTCCGGATGGAGCCGCAGCGCGTCGCGCTGCTTGCGGTAGTCGACCCCGCCGAAGACGGCGAGAATCGAGAGCGCGGCATGGACCCCGAGCTTCTCCGCGTCGTCGCGGATCTGCTGCGCGAGCTCGCGGGTCGGGGCGACGGCGAGCAGCCGGGGCCCGCGGCGGGGGTCGGGGGCGGGGCGGCGCAGCAGGCGGGTCATTCCGGAGATCAGGAACGCCGCGGTCTTTCCCGTCCCGGTCTGGGCCTGGCCCGCGACGTCGCGCCCGGCGAGCGCGAGCGGGAGGACCTTCTCCTGGATCGGCGTCGCGTATCGGAACCCCGCGTCCTCGATTCCCCGGCGGACCGACTCGGGGAGGTCGTACCCGGCGAGCTCCGTGGAAGTGAGGTGGCTCAAACGGCGCTCTCCCGCCGGCGGCCGGCGAGCGCGGCCATTCGGTCGGACTGCTGCGGCGTGAGCGGAACGACCGAGAGGCGGCCCATCGTGACGAGGGGGCTGTCGGCGAAGGCCGGCTCCTCCTTCAGGATGTCCAGCGGCACCGGCCGGGGGAAGCGGCGCCCGGCGCGGACCTCGATCGCGAGGAACTTCGGGTTGGGCTCGCCGCGCGGCCGGTGGGCCGGTTTCGTGACGATCGCGATGCCGACGGCGGCGCGCTCGACCCCCGTGTGGTACACGGCGACCGCGTCGCCGATTTTCAGCTGTTCGAGGTTGCGGAGCGCCGCGTAGTTGTGGATTCCGGTCCAGAGGGTCACGTGATCCTTTTCGAGCTGATCGAACGAATATGCGGACGGCTCCGTCTTGAGGACGGCCTTGATTGCGCTCATCCCCTTGATTCTATTCGATCGCACGCCGGACGATTCGTTCGAGGGTCTCCTTCTCGGCGGACCCGAGCGTCGCGCCGATTCCGAGCCGATCCGGGCCCGTGACGAGCGCGAGCCGCCGGAAGGTCCACGTCCACCACGGCGGGACCGGCCGTGTCGTCCAGAGGAGACGGGTCGAAGCGGCCCGGGGCAGAGTCCGCCGCTCCGCCCCGCCGAATATCGAGATTTCGCGAAGGATCGTGACCTCCGCGATCTCGAGCGTCTCCTCGGCGAAGAACAGGGCGATCAGTCCGAAGAGCGCGGTGGGCGCCCCGACGAGGACCGCGGCGGAGAGGAGGACGAGGACGGAGGCCGGGAGCGTTTCCCGCCCCGCGGCGAGCTGACGCCACTCGAGCCCGAGGCGGATCGTCCCCAGGATCGTTCCGGCCGCGAGGAGAGACGCGGCGGCCACGAGCCGGCGGCGAAGCGGCGGCGAAGAAATCGGCGGAGCGATGTCGATCCGCAGCGCCTGCGGGCCGGCGCGCACGGCGATGCGGGAGGGGACCACATATATGATTATAGGAACCGGGAGAATCGTCCCGGAGAGGAGAAGAAATGGCGACGAAGAAGAAGGCCAAACGACCGGCGAAAAAGGCGTCGAGGGGCGCGGCGAAGTCGCGGAGCTCGGCGAAGAAGAGGTCCTCCCGCGCCGCGAAATCGTCGGCCCGGAAATCGGCTTCGCGCAAGCCCGCGAAGAAGGGCAAAGCCCCGGCTCGCCGGTCGGCGAAGAAGGCCAAAGCCCCGAAGAAGGGCGCCCGCCGCGCCGCTCCGGCGAAGAGGGCGAAGAAAGCCGCTCCGGCGAGGAGCGCGAAAAAGGCCGCTCCGGCGAGGAGCGCGAGAAAGGCCGCTCCGAAGAAAGCGGCTTCGATACGCGTCCCCAAAGCCGCCGCGCCGAAGAAGGCCGCGGCTCCCCGGAGCGCGGCCCCGCCGAAGAGCGTGATGGGCGAGGGCGACTGGAAATCCGACGAGAAGTACACCGAGAGTCTCCAGGAATGGGGTGCCGGCCACGACGCCGAAGCGCTCGCGCGCCAGGCGGAGTCGGATCTCCCGGAGGACCTTCGGGAGTCCGAGGACCAGGACGTCGCCGATTCGGCCGCGCGCGGGGTGGAGAAGAAGGAAGAAGCCGACGAAGAGTGGTGATCGCTTCGCGCAGCCGCGTCGATCGCGGGACTGAGGAGGCGATGCTTCCGGGGCGGGGCCTGACGCGCGGCCGCTCTCTCGGCCCGGCCGGCGCGGGCGGCGGATAGGGTTACCGGAACGGTGCGCGGCGGCCGGCTCCGGGAGAGACGACCCGCGCGCCACCCGCCGGCGCATCGCCTCGGCGGGCGCCTTCGGCGCGGATCGGTCGCCTTCGCAGCGGGCGTCGGCGACCGAACCGCCGGGCTGAACGTTCTCCCTGGGGGATGTTTCCCCCAAACCCCCTCTGAAGCGCCGAGTACGAGCCGCGCTGGAATCGTGTATTAGTCGAGAGCGGTGCGTGCCGGCCGAACCCGCGTGCGTTCGATTCCGAGCCGGACGAGAGGGGCGGCGACCGGGAGCAGAAGGCGACGCGCGACCGGCGAGAAGAGCGCTTTCCGGAAGATTCCATCCCACGTGAACGGGGCGCGAAACGCGCGCTTCCACGTCTCCCGATGCGCGCGCTCGAGCGCGCCCGGGGTGATCTCGCCGCGGAGAAACGCGTCCGCCGTGCGCGCGGCGACCACCCCGCTCCGAATGGCGGTCGCCTGGCCGTCTCCGGTGAACGGATCCCGGCTCCCGGCCGCATCGCCGATCCCGAGAACGCCGCCGAAAGCGGGGGAGTGGCGCTCGAAGAACACGGCGGGAGTTCCGAGGACTTCCCGGACCGGATGGAGCGGCGCGAGATCGGCGCGGAGACTCGGCTCGGCGTCGACGAGCGCGGCGAGGAACCGCTCCCAGCCGCCGCCGCCTTCCGCCGCCGTTCCGAGCCGGCGGCGGAGCTCCTTCTCGGCGACGACGCCCGCGAAGTTGACGACCCCTCCTTCGACGCGCGACAGGCCGCAATAACCCCCGCGGAAGAAATGGAGGTGGATCCGCCCGGCGAGGTGCGACGAGTCTCCCGCGTCGTGGCGGCTCCATCCGAAGAAGCGGCCTCGCGTGCGCGTCGCGAACTTGCGGCCGAACGCGCGGTCGAGAGGGCTCCATCTTCCCCAGGCGGCGAGCACGACGCGCGCCTTGAGCGGCCGTTCCTCCGCGCTCGCGATCGAGAAGCCTTCCGCGGGCGTGCCCGCGATGCGCTCGACGTCGCATCCGAATCGAACCTCCGCTCCGGCGGATTCAGCCTCGCGCGCGAGGATCGTGTCGAGCAGCCGCCGCGAAACGCCGAGGGCGGGGCGCGGCAGCGGGAATTCGACGGCGCGGCCGGGCGCGAGGAAGAATCGGCCGCGGTCGATCGTCTCGACGGGCTCGGCCGCGAGACGCGCCGCGACGCCCCAGCGCGCGAGGTCGTCCATCGCTTCCGGCGACAGGAATTCGCCGCACACCTTGTCCCGCGGAAACCGCTCCTTCTCGAGAAGGACGACGGAACGCCCCGCTCGCGCGAGCTCGATCGCGGCGGAAGACCCGGCGGGTCCGGCGCCCACGATCGCGACGTCGAATTCGGAGGTCACCTCGGCGGGCCCTCCCGGGCGCGCGCGTTTCGCGCGGGGCACGCGAAGGGCGCGGGCCGATCGGCGATGCCGCCGTCGCCCCGTGAGGTGCCCGGATCGCCGTCGTCGCGCCGCCTGGCCGGCTGATCCGCGGCTCTTCGAAGGAATGTCACGTCATTCCCCGGAGGGGGGACTCAGCGCCGACAGCACGAGGCGGAAGGGCGGCGCCGCGCGCACGGCGATGCCCGAAAGCCCGGCGCGTCGCGCGATCTCGCCGACTTCCGCCGGAGTGTAGGCCTGTTCGACCGACATCCGGGCGTCGACCTTCGTGATGCCGCTCCGGAAGAGGAACGGACCGAGCCCGATCACCGCCAGTCGCGCGACCGCATGACGCCGCAGGTCCAGGACGAAGAGTCCGCGCCGCGCCAGCCGCGCCATCTCCCGGAGGATCCCGACGTTCTCTTCCGGGGAGAAGTGGTGGAAGAACTGCGCGGAGATCACCCAGTCGAAGCTGGCGTCCGGGAAAGGCGTGCGTTTCGCGTCGCCGGCGACGAGCGCCGGAGCGTTCTTCCCGTAGATTCCCCTCGCGGTCGCCAGGTGGGCGACCTGCACGTCGAGCGAGAAGACCTCGAGGCGGACGCCGCGGCGCGCGGCCCGGCGCGCGAGATCGATCGGGACGTCCGTCGATCCCGAGCCGAGGTCGAGGAGCGTCTGGGGCCGTCCCGCCGAGACGATCGCCCCGAGAACCGCGGAGCGCGCGACGCGGTGTCCCCCCCAGAAACGGTTGATCCAGCGGATGTCGGCCAGCGAGCGTTCGACCTCTTCCGTCGGGAGTCCGGCTTCGTCGAGCATCTCCCGCTGGGGACGACGCTCCGGAACGAGGAAGCTCACGGAACCTTGCCGACGACGAGCGCCGAATTCTTCGACCCGAAGGCGATGCAGTTGCAGAG
>DASTIQ010000009.1 GCA_035717485.1 Thermoanaerobaculia bacterium
CGCGCTATCGGAGACGGGGGTCGACCTGATCGACTGATCGAGCGGCGGGATCGTTCCCGGAGTGAAGATTCCGACGGGGCCGGGCTACCAGGTGGAGTTCGCGGCGCGGGTCCGGAAGGAGGCGGGAATCGCCACCGGCGCCGTCGGCCTGATCACCGAGCCGGAGCAGGCCGAGGAGATCGTGGCCTCGGGAAAGGCGGATGCCGTCTTCCTCGGACGCGCGGCGCTCCGCGATCCGTACTGGCCGCTCCACGCGGCGAAGGCGCTGGGGGCGGATGTCGCGTGGCCGGAACAATACCTTCGAGCCAAGGACTGAGCGGCACGCCGATACGGGTCGTTATACGCGACGCGGACGCCCGGCCGTCGAGCGCGACGTACGATCGCCAGTACGCCTTGCCCGCCGGCCGGGCATCCGCGCCCGTCTTCCAACCCGTCTCGGCGTGCTTTCAAGTTATCGAGAACTGATCCTCGTCTTGGCCGGATCGACGCGCCGCCGTCACGCGCCCCCCTCTCCCGAGCCGGCTCCCGCGAGGGGTCAGCGCTTGATGCGGTCGCCGAGATCCTCGACCGCTTCGCCGAGTTTGCGGCGGGCGCGGCCGAGGTCGTGCTCGGCTTCCCCCTCGCGGCGCTGACCTTCGCCTTCGTCTTCGAGCCGGCGGTCGCCGGTGACGACTCCGGCCGCCTCCTTGATCCGTCCTTTCAGCTCTTCCGTCTTTCCTCGGACTTCGTCCCGATTGGCCATGGTGACCTCCCGCGTGGGAGCGGAGCAGGGGCCGTGCCAGCCCGGCGGCAGCGGCGCGCCTCTCGCTCCGTGGTATAATGGTACATATGTACCAGCCGTCCGCTCGGCCGTTCGAGATCGGCCTCTTTCAGCTCCTCCCCGCTCCCGAGGATCGACCTGACGGCGAGGTGATTGACGGGGCCCTCCGAGACGTGGTCTTCGCGGAGGAGCGGGGGTTCGATTCCGTGTGGATCGCGGAGCACCACGCCTCGTCGTTCGGTCTCGTCGGAGCTCCCTCGGTATACGCGGCCGCGGTCGCCGCGCGCACCCGGCGGGTGGGGATCGGGTTCGCGGTCGCCGTCGTTCCGCTCCACCACCCGCTCCGCCTGGCCGAAGAGATCGCCTGGCTGACGCATCTCTCCGGCGGCCGGATCCTCGTCGGCCTCGGGCCCGGCTTTGCTCCCTTCGAATTTGCCGCCCATGGCGTTCCGCTCGAAGAAAGGCGGCCGCGGTTCGAGGAAGGCGCGGCGATCCTGCGCCGGCTGCTCGACGGCGACGAATCGGGGTGGGCCGGCAGGTTCTGGACGATTCCGCCGCTCGCGCTCCGGCCGCGGCCGCTTCGGTCCCCGCCGTTCCTGCGGGCATGCTCGAGCCCCGCTTCGGCGATCGAGGCGGCCCGGCAGGGCGCCGGCGTCCTCCTCGGGCTCCAGGCTCCCGACGCGCTCGGGGAGACCATTGCCGCATACCGTCGGGCCCGTAGCGAGCTCGGCATCGCGGCGCACGCCATCGACGACGAGGTCGCCCGGTTCCGGGTGCTGCGCCGCGTCGTGCTCGCGGAGACGGCGTTCCGCGCGGAGCGGGATGCCCGCGGCGCGCTCGCGTGGGAAGCCCGGGCCGCGCTCCGGCTCGGCGTGTCGCCCGCCGGGACTCTCGACGATCGGGCGCCGACGGCCGGCGCGATCCTCGGAACGCCCGCAGCGGCGCTCGAGGACCTCTGCCGCCTCGCCGAGCTCGGCATCCGGCGCGTGATCGCGTGGACGGGCTTCGGCGACCTTCCGGATGCGTCGGCGCGCCGGACGCTCGAGCTCCTCGCCGACGAAGTGATCCCGGCCCTGCGCAGGACCGAATCGATGAAAGGAGAGTGCGCGTGACGAAGACGGGAAGAGAGAGCCGAGGCGCCGGCGGCGCGCCCGCGATCGAGGTGGAGCGCGTGCAGACCGGCGTCCGAGTCGAGAAGAGGATTCTGAAGGTGCTGAAGGCGCTCGCCGACCTGCTCGAGCTCTCGCTCGGCGACCTGCTCGAGGGGATCGTGCTCCACGCATTCGACGGGAAACCCCCGTTTTCGCCCGAAACCCGGAGGAAGATCGACGAGCTGAAGAAGATCTACGGGTTGGACCTGACCTCGTCGGCGAGCCACCGGCTGAAGGAATCGGCCGTGAAGCGATAATCCGGTCATGCGCATGAAACCGATGGGGTTCGTTCTCGCCCTCGCGGCGGGCGCCGCGGCGTTCGGGTCCGGCATGCCCGAGAGACCGGCGGATTCCCCCCGGACGGTCGAATCCACGATTCGTTCGAAGCTCGCCGCCTGGGAAGCTGCCTACAACTCGGGAGACCGGAAGAAGGCGTTCGAGATCTGGGCTCCGGATCTCGTCGGGTGGTACCCGGGAGTTCCCGACATCACCTGGGAGCAGGAAAAGGCGGCCCTCGATCGGCCGGCGTCGGCCGCGCCGCGGAGCCGGTTGCACGTCCAGGTGGTCGAGGTCATCGTCTCCGGCGACCTCGCCGTCGTCCGGGACATTTGGACGGAGACCCCTCCGGAGGGCTCCCCGGCGCGCGCGACGCGAATTCCGAGCTTCGAGGTCTGGCGGCGGCAGGCCGATGGGGAGTGGAAGATCGCCCGGTGGATCAGCGCGCCTCAACCCGCCGGGAAATCCGAATGAAAGGCGTTCCCATGCCGATGCCGCAGAAGGTGAACCTCGCCGAGAAACTGTCGCTCTTCTCCGAGCATTTCCAGCCGCGGATCGTCGGAGAAGTCGGGGACATGCACGTGAAGCTCGTCAAGCTCCGCGGCGAATTCGTCTGGCACCATCACGAGAACGAGGACGAGATGTTCCTGGTGCTGAAGGGGGTCTTCCGGGTCCGCTTCCGCGACGGAGAGGTTTCTCTCGGGCCGGGCGAGTTCATCGTCGTTCCCCGCGGCGTCGAGCACTGTCCGTCGGCGGAAGAGGAAGTCCACGTGCTGCTCTTCGAGCCGAAGACGACCGTCAACACGGGGACCGCGGGGGGAGAGCGGACTTACGAGGCGAAGCCGATCTGATTCGACGCCGAGTCGCGAGTCGGCGAGTTGCGAGCCGCGGGTTCCGACTCGGGACTTTCGACCCGCGACTTCCTACCTGATCCTCTTCCCGCCCTTGACGACGACGTCGACGTGCTGGAGCAGCGCGATGTCCGACAGGACGTCGCCGCGAACCGCGACGATGTCCGCGTAACGGCCCGGAGCGATCGTGCCGAGATCGTTCTCCTTCCGGAGGAACCGGGCCGGCCAGCGGGTCGCTCCCGCGATCGCCTGCATCGGCGTCATCCCGAGCTTCACCCAGGTGTCGAGCTCCCGCCACGTCGAGTCGGTGTGGAAATTCCCCGGGATGCCGCTGTCGGTGCCGACGAGCAGCGTGACTCCCGTTTCCCGGAGCTGCTGGAACTTGTGGGCGAGCGTCGGGAGCCGCCGGAAGGTGAGGGTGAAGTAGTCCAGGTGCGTGACGTTCTCGAGCGACCTCCGGATGTCGAGCGCCATCTCCGGCGGCATGTCCTTCTGCCACGCGGGGTCGTTCAACCGCTCGGGAAACGTGCGCGCGGTGTAATCGGCGAGGAACAGGCCCTCGATCGTCGGGCACCAGTAGAGCGTGTTGTTGCGCTTGCGAATGCCCGCCAGGATGTCCTCGGGGTAGCCGGGCTCCGTCGCGAGGCCGGTGTGCTCGAACGAATCGATCCCGTATTTCAGGCCCATCCGGATCTCGTCTTCGCGATGCGCGTGCGCGACGACCGGCTTTCCGCCGGCGTGCGCGGTTTCGACGACCGCCTTCACTTCGTCGTCCGTCAGCTGGTCCTGGTCGATCAGCTTGATCATGTCGACGCCCGCGTCGACGAGCCGCTTGACCTTCGCGCGCGCGTCCGCCGCGCCGTTGACCCCCCACCGATACGACTCCTCCCACGGGTTGTACGCCTTCTTCTGGATGAAGGGGCCCGAGACGAACATCCGCGGGCCGGGGATCTCGCCGCGCTCGATGCGGCCGCGCACGGCGAGGATGTCGTCGAGCGGGGCGCCGAGGTCGCGCGCGAAGGTGACTCCGCTCTCGAGGAGCTGCTTCGCCGCGATCGGCATGATCTCCGTCGCGAAGCGGCCGGCGTATTTCTTGTCCCAGTATTCGTAGTCGCTGTGCCCGAGGATCATCAAATGCACGTGCATGTCGGCGAGCCCGGGCAGAACGCTCATGCCGCGCGTGTCGATCACCGGAACGCCGGCCGGGACCGAGAGCGCGGAGCGCCGTCCGACGGCCGCGATGCGGTCGCCCGAGACGAGGATCACGCCGTCGGAGATCGGCGCGCCTTCGTAGCCGTCGATGATCTGTCCGCCGACGAGTGCCAGCGTGATCTTCGGATCCTGCGCGTGGAGGGGAAGCGCCGCGGCGAACGCGGCCGCGAGGAGAAGCATCGATTGTCGGATCTTCATCCGGAAAGCTTATCGCGGGTGAACGCGACCGTGCGAATCGCGCCGCCCGTTATTGAATCGGGAGACGGCCGGAGAAGCCCTCTTCGTAGGAGTGAAAGAAATCGAGCCCCTCTTCCGGCCACTTCCAGCAGTAATAGCCTCCGCCGGAATCGAAGTCGACGAGCCAGGGTCCCTTCACTTCCGCGCCGATCTCGCGGATCTTCGCGGCCCATCGGTCGAGGAGCTCCGCCGCCGCGCGCTGCAGTTCCTCGTGGGAGAGCTCTCGCTCGCCGGATTCGGTGTCGTCGATCGCGAGCTGGATCGCGGCGAGCTGTTCGATCGCGTCGCGGGTGATCTCGCGCACCTGCGGAAGGAGGCTTCGGGCCTCCTCGAAAGTGAAGATGCGGGATTGGCGCGAGGCGCTCATCGCGTCCAATATATCGCGGAAATATGAGAGAATCGGCCTCTATGGCCGCCCGCGCTCCCGTCGAAGAGGCCCGTCCCGAGGGAGCCCATTACTGGGCCCGGCACAGCGCGGAGCTTCGCGCACGGCTCGCGCGGGAAGTTCCGCACGAGGAGTTGAAGCGCCTCCACCGGAAAAGCGCGGCGCGGCATTTCGGGATCGCGATCCGCCAGGTCGCGATCCTGGCGGCGGCGACCTGGGCGGCGGCGCGGTTCCCGAACCCCCTCGTCTGGATTCCGGCCGCGATCGTGTCCGGATTCACGCTGTTCAACTTCACGGTTCTCCTCCACGACGTCGTCCACAACGACGTCTGGACCGGGCGCCACGACCGCGCCAACCGCATCCTGGGCCTGATCTACGCCTTTCCGTCGGGGATCTCCGCGTCGCAATTTTCCCGCTGGCATCTCACGCATCACGCCGAGCTCGGGTCGGAAACCGCCGATCCGAAGCGGCACCGGCTTTCCCCGAAGATCAACGCGAGGTGGCTCAAGATCCTCTATTTCACGCCGGCGCTCTTCTTCATCTATTTCCGCGCCGCGAAAGAGGAGACCCGGACGTATCCGGCGGAGCTCCAGCGGACGATCCGGCGGGAGCGCAACGCGACGGTCCTGCTCCATCTCGCAATCGTGGCGTCGATCTGGATCTTCGCCGGCTTCGGCGTCGCCGCGCGCGTCTACCTCGTCCCGTACCTGCTCGTCTTTCCGGTCGCGTTCGCGCTGAACCGGCTCGGGCAGCACTACGACATCGACCGCGAGGACCCCGCCAAGTGGGGCACGCTGATGAAGAGCTCGTGGTTCTGGAACTTCGCCTACGTGAACTCGAACTTCCATCTCGAGCACCATTATTTCCCTTCGGTGCCGCTCTACAACCTCCCGCGGCTGAACCGCCTGCTCACCCCGTTCTTCCGTTCGATCCACCACGTCGAGCGGAGCTACGGCGGATTGTTCTGGGACTACATCGTTCGGAACAAAAAGCCCCACACGGACTGGGATCTCGCTTGAGCAAGCGCCGGCGATGCATCGAGCCGGGCGGGCTCGTGCCGCCGG
>DASTIQ010000010.1 GCA_035717485.1 Thermoanaerobaculia bacterium
CTCGCCGAGAAGCTCGCGCGCGGGCTTCGCCGGCTCGGGCGGCCCGAACCCGTAGGGCATCTTCTCCTCTCGGTCCGCGGCCTCGCCGACGAGCCGGGCGGCTTCGTCCGTCCGGCCCTCGTGCGCGAGCGCCGCGCCCCGCAGTTCGTCGCGCAGAATGCCGGCGATCTCGCTTCCCTCGGCGCTTTCCTTCGCGAGCTCGTCGAGCGACGCGAGAGATTGCCCGGCGTCTCCGCCCCGATGCAGGGCGGCGAACCCGGTCGCGAAGGCGTCGTCGGCGCGGGCGCTCCGCGACAGCTTCCCTTCGGGGATTCGGATGTCGGCCGCGCGGGAATCCCGAGGTGCATCGACGATGTCGGCCGCGCGCATCCACGCGAGGTGATCCCACGCGCGTTCCGACGGATCGCGGGACGTCGCCCGCTCCATGTCGGCGAGGGCCTGCCCGGCCTCGGAGCGGCGCCCCTCCTGGAGGTATCCGTACTCGAGCCAGTGCAGGGCGTGGTAGCTCGTTTCGCCGGACGCCTTCCAGGAAGCGACGTTGGCGGCGATCACGTCGTCCCACATCCCGAGGGCGAGGAAGATGTGCGAAGGCATGTGGAGGGCGTGGGTCGCGGCCGGGGCGATCTTCGCGTAGGCGCGGGCGGCGGGAAGGGCTCGCTCCGCGTGCGCGGGGTCGTCGTAGCTGTGGATCACGTAGTGCGCGGCGCCCGGATGATCCGGGTGGCGAGCGAAGACTTCCGACGCGAGCGCGCCCGCCTTCTCGTAGACGGAAACGTCGCGATCCCCTTCGCAGCTCCCGAGCAGCGCGAGCGCATAGAACAGGGTGGCCTCGTCGTCCTTCGGGTACGCCTCGTGGAGTTTCCGCATCTCCTCGGCGTACTCGCGGTCGCGCTCCTTCTTCTCGCCGTCGGCGTAGAGCACGTCGACCGCGTGGAGATACCCCTTCTCCCGCTCCGTCGGCGCCTTCGCGAGGCGTTCGGCGGGCGTCGGAGCGAGCTTCGCGAGCGCCTCCCGCGCCGCCTTCGCATTCCTCTGGTTCCAGACGGGGTGGTTCTCGGTCATCGCCTCGCCCCAGTACGCCATCGCGAACGCCGGATCGGCGGCTTCCGCGCGGCGGAATTCGGCCGCGGCGTCGCCGTATTCGAAACTGTGGAGCAGCAGGACGCCGCGGACGAAGGCCTCCCGGGCGGCCTCGGACGGGGTCGACGTGGGGAACTCGAGCGTTCCGAGCCTTCCCGCGCGGTCGGCCTGCGCGAGGAGGGGAACGGCCGTGGCGAGGGCGAGCGCGGCGGAGACCCATCGGCGAATCATGGACGACATTCTACAATCCAGCCGATGCTTCGTCGGCGCGTCGCGTTTCTCGTCGTCCTCGGGGCCCTCGGAATCGCCGCGCGGCTCTCCGCCGAGTCTTTCGTCGACGAGCTCGGCGGAGCCGTCCGATCCGGCCACATCGACCTCACCTTCGATCTCACGGCGGGAAAGGTCCCTCTGACACCTTCCTGGTCGGTCGAGACGACCGGATCGCCCCACGCGCACGTTTTCGCCGACGCGGAGGAAGGACACCTCACGCGGTTCGCGTTCGCCGTCGACGGCGGCGATCTGATCGTCGCCGGACGCGGGCTCCGGCCCGACGTCGTCGTGCAGTCGGTCGAGGTCGACGGGACGCGCGGGGTGATCGGGGCCCGGTTCCACGGGCGGGGGTTCTTCGGAAAGATCGTGATCGGACTCTTCCGCGGGATCGGGATGTCGGCCGTTCGGAAGATGAAGTTCCGGACGGACCTGCCGTCGGTGTTCCGGGGAGACATCCTGATCCACGAGCCCGCGCCCGGGGCGAAGGCCACGGTTCCCCCGGCGGGGTCGTCCCCACCGCCGCCTGCGCCGCCCGCGCCGGGCCCTTCGGTTTTCGATCTCGTCCGGAAGATCACGATCCGGAAGTCGACGCTCGTCGCCTATCCTTCCCGTCCGCTCGCCTTCGACCCCGTCTTCCGATTTCGGACGGCTCCGTCGGGCGCGCCCGTCAGCCTGGCGGTCGAGACGGCGAGCTGGCGGCCGGCGCACGGCGACGAGCCGTCGCGTCTCGATCTCGAGGGCGAGATCGACGGCCGCTTCGTGGACGGAGCGATGGCCTATTCGGGCGAACGTCTCGCATTTTCCTCCGGCGAGCTCCGGCGCGCCCGCGTCCGGATCCGCTCGGACGAGTCGGGAAAGTCCGCCGCTTCGCTCGCGGCCGACCGGCTCGATCTCGACCTCGAATCGGGCCGGTTCGTCGTTCCCGGCGGCATCCGGGTCGGCGTCGAGGCGCCTTCGCGGTTTTCGGCCACGTCGCTGACGATCACGGAAGAGGGGAAGGTCTCCGGAGTCCTCGATCTCGACCTCCGCGGAAAGACGGGCCAATGGCGGCACGCCGGGGCGGACGTGACGCTGACCGACGTCGCGCTCCGGAGCCCGCGCCTCCAGGTCGCCGACAACGCCGCGACCGGCGAGGTGTCCCTCGATTTCGCCTACCGCGTGGTCTATCCGTTCACGGTGAGCTACCCGGTCAAGGAGATCGAGCCGCACCGGGTGGATCTCGTGTTCGCGGGACCCCTGCACGCCGCTCTCTCGCTCGACCGGGCCGGAGATCCGACGCACGGGCGCGTGGAAGGGACCTACTCCCTGAAAGTGCCGTGGGCGCCCGTCGAGCGCGCGGCATTCGAGGCGATGCGGGCCCGCTGGTCGGAGGACGTCGCCGCGATCCGCAAGGTCGATTTCACGCTCGAGCCGTCGGAGTTCGGCCCCTGCGGGGAGTCGTGCTTCGTCGCGAAATTCGACGTCGTCGCGGAAAAGAAACGCGGGAAGCGGTCGATCTTCCGCGCCGAGTGCGCGCCGGAAGGAAAGGCGAACCTCGTCATCGACAAGGACACCGGCACGATGCGCCTGGCGGACATGAAGATCGAGACGCACTGCAAGGGAATCGCCTCGATCGTCAATTTCATCGCCCCGTTCTTCGCGAAGGCGTACTCGGACGTGACGCTCTTCCGGATGCCCGCGGACGCGCCCCTGACGATCGACACGGTTCGGAGCGGTGCCGCGTGGATCGAGATGGAGGGACGCGTCCGGTGGGCCGCCTCGGCCGCCGCGCCTCCGTCGGAGTGAAGGCGCAGGTGGCCCGCGGTCGGATCCGCCGCCGCCCGGCGGGGTGACGTCCACCGCCCTCGGCCCCTCGAGTCGGACCGGGGACGAGACGAGCCGCGCCGGAAGCGGCCCGGATCCCCCGCGCATCGACCGCGCAATCGACCGGCGACCCGATCCCGGCGGTACAATGCGTCCTCGAAAGAGGAGGGAACAAATGCGCCGGACGAAGATCGGGATCGCCCTCGCCTGCCTGGCCGCCGCGGTCGCCGCGGCCGACGAGAAAGCCGCTCCGGCCCCCCCGCCGGACCAGAAGGCGATGATGGAAGCGTGGGCGAAATTCGCCACGCCGGGCCCCGCCCACAAGGCGCTCCAGCCGCTCGTCGGCACGTGGAACGCGAAGATCACGAGCTGGATGGCGCCCGGATCGGCGCCGGTCACTTCCGACGGCACTTCCGAGATCGCGTGGGTGCTCGGCGGCCGCTATCTCCAGCAGAAGCACGAGGGATCGTTTCTCGGGCAGCCCTTCTCCGGCCTCGGCTATACCGCTTACGACAATTACAAGAAACAGTACCTCGGCACCTGGATGGACAACATGGGCACGTCGATCCTCTCGATGGCGGGAACGGCCGACGCTTCCGGAAAGGTCCTCGCGATGGAAGGGAAGATGGACGACTTCGTCACCGGCCGGGTTCTGGCGATCCGGTCGACCCTTCGAATCCTCGACGAGGATCACAACGTCTACGAGATGTACGCCCCGGGACCGGACGGCAAGGAATACAAGATGATGGAGATCGACTACAGCCGGAAGAAATAGCCGGCGCCTTCGCCGGCACGGCGATCCTTCGACGCTTCGAACGTCCCGATGGTGCGGCCCGATCCGCCGTCGCTCGCCCGAGCGGCGGCGGACCGGGCTCGCGTCCGCAGCCTCGCCGCCCACGACTCGACGCCGAGTCGCCGGCTATCCCTCGATCCCGAGCTCCCGGAGAATGAACGCCAGATCGAATGCGCGCTCGCGCAGCGCGTCGTAGCGGCCCGATGCGCCGCCGTGTCCCGCATCCATGTTCGTCTTGAGCAACAGGGTCCTTTCCACCGTCCTGACCGCGCGGAGCTTCGCGACGAGCTTGGCGGGCTCCCAGTAAGGGACCTGGCTGTCGTTCCAGGACGTCTTGACGAGCATGGCCGGATACGCGCCGGGCGTCACGTTGTCGTACGGCGAATAGCGGCGCATGTATCCGTAGGCCTCGGGGTCGTTCGGGTTCCCCCACTCCTCGTATTCGGTGACCGTGAGCGGCAGAGAAGGGTCGAGCATCGTGCTGAGGACGTCGACGAACGGCACCGCCGTCACGATCGCGCGGAACAGGTCGGGCCGAAGGTTCACGACCGCCCCCATCAGCAGCCCGCCGGCGCTGCGCCCTTCCGCCACGAGCCGGGACGGCGAGGTGTACCCCTCGGCGACGAGGCACTCGGCCGCGGCGATGAAATCCGTGAACGTGTTCATCTTCCGATGCATCCGACCGTCGTCGTGCCACCCCTTGCCGAGCTCGGCTCCCCCGCGGATGTGCGCGACCGCGAACACGAATCCGCGATCGAGGAGCGCGAGACGGGAAGGGTCGAAGCGGATCGGAAAGTTCAGCCCGTAGGAGCCGTATCCCCAGAGATCCGCCGGCGCCGAACCGTCCCTCGGTATCCCCTTCCGATGGACGAGCGAGATCGGAATCCGGGCGCCGTCGGCGGCGGCGGCTTCGATCCGGCGCTGCTCGTAGAGCGACGGGTCGTATCCCGGAACTTCCGTCCGCTTGCGAAGCGTCGCGACGCGCGAATCCATGTCGTAGTCGAAGATCGACGCGGGCGTGACGAGCGACTCGAAGTCGTATCGCAGGACCGCGGTCCGGTATTCGCGGTTTCCCGAAGGCCGAAGCGCATAGATCTCCTCGTCGAACGCGACCGCGTGCGTCTCGCCGCTGTCGACCCGCGTGACGACGATGCGCGGCACCGCGCGCTCCCGCTCGTACCGGACCAGGTGCGCGGCGAAACAGTCGATCCCTTCGATCATGACGTCGGAGCGTTCCGCCACGATCTCGCGCCAGTTCGCGCGCGCGGGGTCGGAAACGGGCGCGACGGCGATCCGGAAGTTCCGCGCTTTCGTCCCCGGGACGTCGCCGCCGTTCGTCCGGATGTAGAAGAGATCTTCGCGGTGGTCGACGTCGTACTCGTGGCCGGGCTCCCGCGGTGCGATCAGCCGCAACGCCCCGAACGGAACGCCGGCGTCGAGGTACCGGACCTCCGACGTCGTGTGGCTCGCCGCGACCAGGAAGACGAATCGCCCGCTCCGCGAACGGTACGCGCCGATGTCGAATCGCTCGTCCGTCTCCTCGTAGAGAAGCGCGTCGTCCTCCCCTCCGAGCGCGTGCCGGAAGAACCGCCACGGCCGCTTCGCCTCGTCCTCGAGCGCGTAGAAGAGCGTCCTGCCGTCGGCGGCCCAGACGACCGAGTCGGAAGACGTGTCCTCGATCCGGTCCGGAAGCGTGGCTCCGGTCCGGAGGTCCTTCACCTGCAGGGTGTAGCGCCGATCGCCGCTCTCGTCGATCGAATAGGCGAGCAGGGACCCGTCGTCGGACACCGCGTAATCGCCGATCGCGAGAAACGGCTTTCCCTCGGCGAGAGCGTTGACGTCGAGCGTCACCTCCTCGGGCGCATCGAGGCCGCCGCGGCGCCGGCAGTAGATCGGGTACTGCCGGCCTTCTTCGGTGCGGACGTAATAGAAGTACTCCCCCTCCCGGTACGGGACGGTGCGATCGGTCTCCCGGATGTGCCCGAGCATCTCGGCATAGAGCCTCTCCCGGAGCGCCGCCGCGGGAGCCACGACCGCCTCGGCGTACCGGTTCTCCGCCTCGAGGTACGCGACGACTTCCGGATCGCTTCGCTCCCGGAGCCAGAAATAGTCGTCGATCCGGACGTCCCCGTGGAGCTCGAGACGCTTCGGCCGCCGCGGAGCGATCGGCGCGATCGGGGGAGCGACTTCGAGGGAGCGCATGAGGGGGGCGATCTTACCGCGCCGCGTCTCCGATAGAGTGCGCGCGGAGGAGGGCACGGACTTCGAGATCGGGCTCGCCGGATGCGGCCGATGGGGGAAGCGGATCCTCGCCGACCTCGTCGGTCTCGGCGCCTGCGTTCGCGTCGCGGACCCCTCCGACGAGGCGCGCCGCGGCGCCCTCGCGGCCGGCGCCCGGGAAGCGGTCCCGGACGTGGCGTCGTTCGGACGAATCGACGCGGCGATCGTCGCGACGCCGACTCTCGAGCATTCCGCTTCGATCGACGCGCTCGCCGGCCGGAGGATTCCGATCTTCTGCGAGAAGCCGCTCACCGCGGACGCCGCGTCGGCGCACCGGCTCGCCGATGCGCTCGACGGCCGCCTCTGGGTCCTGGCGAAATGGCGGTGGCACCCCGCGATCGAAGCGATCGCGGCGATCGCGCGCACCGGGGAGCTCGGCCCGCCCCGCGCGCTCCGGACGCGGCGTCGGCAGCCGTCGATCTCGGGCTACGACGTCGATCCCGTGTGGGTGCTGGCGCCCCACGAGCTCTCGATCGCGTCGGAGGTCCTCGGCGAGCTGCCCTCGATCGCCCGTGCGCAAGCGGCGTTCGACGGCGGGAAGGTCACCGCGCTGAATGCCGAGGCCGACGGGGCCGTCGCGTTCTCCTTCGAGGTCTCCGTCCGCGCTCCGGACCGGAAGCGCGAGGTCGAGCTCCTCTGCCGCGACGGCCGCGTCCTCTGGAGCAGCGAGGACGAGCACGCGATCCGCGTCGGCGGACAACGGCGGAGCGTCGATCCGGACCCGCCGCTCCGGCGCGAGCTCCGGGCGATCCGGGAATTCCTGCGCGGCGGCCCTCCCCCGAAGACGGGCGCCCGGGAAGGAGCCGCGGCGGTCGCCGTTCTCGAGCGGGCCCGCGAGATCGCGGGGATCACGCCGTCCGGTCGACGATCTCGCTGACCTCGGAAAACGAGAGACCGCTCGCGTCGGAGGAAGAGACGTCCGCCGACGCGAAAGGCCAGGGAATCTCGAGCGCGGGATCGTCCCACCGGCAGGGAATGTCGTCGGAAGCATCGTGATACCGGGTCACGCCGATCACGAACAGCGACGGCTCGGCCACGTAGAGTCCGTGGGCGACGCCGGCCGGAGTCTTCAGAAGCGAGAGCGACGAGCCGCGGAGCTCGACGAGCGAGGTGCGCCCGTACGTGGGCGAACGGCGGCGCAGGTCGCGGAGACCGACGATCAGGAATCCGTCGAGGACGACGAGGTAGTCGTCGTGGAGCGGGTGGACGCGCACGCCGCGCATCACTCTCTCCCGCGACCGGATGAAGTTCCACTGCAGCGCCGGAACCCCCTCGATCCATTCTCCCCGGTAGATCTCGGCGAACACGCCGCGCCCGTCGCCGATCGTCTGGAGCGGCCGCCAGCAGGCGCCGTCGGGAAGCACCCCGGTTCGGATCATTTTTCGCGAGAGTAAAGCCCGCCCGGGGGAACGTCAACGGGAGCCCGGCGGCGGAACGCGAACCGCGCGAATTTCGGGCCGGACCGGGCGGCGAACCGGAGAAAGTCCCGCCCCTGCGCGATCCGCGTCCGGATCCCGCGAGGCCCCGTCCGGACGCGGCTCCGCAGATCGCGGACCCAATCCGGGTCCCGGATCCTTTCGAGGTAACGCTCCTGCGGGGGCTCGGCGACGGACGCGTATCGCGCGTCCCACTCCGCGGCGAAGAATCGCAGAAGGGTGGTCTCCCCGGAATCGATCGCCTCCCCCGCCAGACGCGCGCGGCGGTAGAACTCCCGGTCGCCGAACCGCTGCAGCGAGGCGTCCCAGTAGCCGATCCGGTCGAAGAGCGAGCGGCGATGGACGAGATTCGCCGAGCCGACGAACCAGTTCCGGAGGAAGCCGCCCAGACCCGGGACCTTCCAGTCGAAGGGGAAGAAGAAAGGATCGAGGTCGTCCGGATACCGGACCTGCGCGCAGCGAAAGGCGACCAGCCCCGCGGCGGACGCCTCCAGCGCCGCGCGGGCGAGCGCGAGGTGATCCGGGAACATGAGGTCGTCGTCGGTCATGTAGGCCACGAACGGGGCATCCCCCTCGCGGAGGACGGCGTTCCGGTTTCCGTATCCGAACCCGCCTCCTTTCGGAAACCTCGTGAACGAGATCCGGGGATCGGGAAACGCGCGAACGACCCTCTCCGTCTCCTCGTCGCAGCCGTCGCCGACGACGCGGAGCCGGAAATTCCGCTCCGTCTGTCCGAGAACGGACGAGATCGCCCGGCGGATCGTGTGCGAACGGCCGCGCGTCGGGAGGAGGACGTCGAAGACGGTCATGCCCGCTTCCCGGGCGCCGGCACGGCACCGGCCAGATCGGTTCCGAGCCGCAAGTCGGCGATCGCGTCGAGCATGAAGCGGGACCGGGGAGCCCGTCCGGCGAGCGCACGGAACTTCGAAGAAATCGCCATGGGAGCTCGAATCCGATATTACCGAAGGAAATTCTCCGTGAAGGAAGTAAACACAACGAGCGCAATCAGATCGTCCTGTGGGAATCGCTGGCATCGGTGTTGCGTGCCGGGCTTCTCGTCTCGTTTACATCGCTTTTTCCAGCGAAATGATGGGGTCGCAACGAGTTATGTCGAAGCACAGGAATCAGTGCAATTCGATTCGCGGCCGCGATTTTCCGTGATGTTCTTACGATATTCACAGAGATTTCCGCAGAGATTTCCGAAGTATCAGCGGAAATTTCGGAGACAGAGGGTTTCCGGAGCGGAGAAGCAGCAAGAATCGGGCCTTCGGACGCGAAGGAGGAGGCGAGGATGACGACCGTCGGATTCATCGGGCTCGGCAACATGGGTTTGCCGATGGCGAAAAACCTTCGGGGCGCGGGGTTCGAAGTTCTGGCGTTCAATCGCACGCGCTCCCGGGCGGACTCATTCGCGGCCGAAGGAGGGCGCGCCGTGGAGCGACCCCGCGACGCCGCGGCAGCCGGCCTCGTCGTTTCGATGGTCGCCGACGACCGCGCGCTCGAGGAAATCGTTCAGGGCGCGGACGGAATCCTGGAGGGATTGCCGCCCGGCGGTCTCCACGTCTCGATGAGCACCGTGTCGCCTTCCCTTTCCCGGAGGCTCGCGGGCCTTCACCGCGAGCGAGGAAGGAATTTCGTCGCAGCGCCCGTTTTCGGCCGGCCGGATGCCGCGGCCGCCCGCAACCTCTGGATCTGCGCCGCCGGTACCGGGCGGGAACGGGCGCAGGAGGTGCTCGGCGCTCTCGGACAGGGAATCTTCGATCTCGGCGAGGACGCCGGCGCGGCCAACGTCGTGAAGCTCTCGGGCAACTTTCTCATCGCCTCCGCGATGGAGTCGATGGCCGAAGCTTTCGCGCTGTGCCAGAAGAACGGCATCCCGCGTGAGACCGCCGCCGAGCTGTTCTCTTCGACGCTCTTTTCGTGTCCGATCTACAGGAACTACGGCAACGCGATCGCCGCGGAACGCTACTCGCCGCCGGGGTTTCGGCTCTCGCTCGGCGCGAAGGACCTGACTCTCGTTCTCGAGGCGGCGCGGGAGAGCGCCGTTCCGATGCCCTCGGCGAGCCTCGTCCACGACCGGCTGGTGGCGAGCGTGGGCCGCGGGCGCTCCGATCTCGACTGGGCGGGCCTCGCCCTGGCCGTTTCGGAGGACGGGGGTCTGCGGGAATGAGGCCGTGCCGGTACACATCTTGCTGCCCCATGACCGGGGGTGTGCATGAGGGGAAGGAAGAAGACCGCGCCCGGACGAAACGCGCAAACGACGTCCGGACAGCAGGAAAGCCGCGACACGGGAAGCGCGGGTGACGCCGGCGGCGGCGGTTCCGAGAATCCGGTTCCGGCCGACGACGCCAGGGGGCGGCAGGCGTACGACCGAGGCGGAAAGTCGAGCCGCGATTTCAAGCGAGCCGGGCAGACCCACGCCGACGTCCAGGATCGGACGGGGTAGAGTCCACGCATGATCGTCGCGTGTTCCGCGTGCGGCCGGAAGAATCGCGTTCCCGCGAGACATCTGGCCGACGCCGGCCGATGCGGCGCCTGCCATGCCGGGCTTCCGGCGAGTTCCGCCCCGATCGAGGTGAACCCGGAGCAGTTCGACGAGATCGTGCGGGCCGCGAAAGTTCCGGTTCTCGTGGACTTCTGGGCCGCCTGGTGCTCTCCCTGCCGGATGGCGGCGCCGGAAGTGGAAAAGACGGCGACCCGGAGCGCCGGACGCGCGCTCGTGCTCAAGGTGAATACGGAGCTCCATCCGGCGCTCGCGGTCCGGTTCGGAGTGCAGGGCATTCCGAACTTCGTCGTCCTCCGCGACGGCGAGGTCGTGACGCAACAGGCCGGACTGGTCCCCAGCGAACGGATGCTGCAGTGGCTCGACGCCGCGGGAGCCGCCGCGGGGGGATAAGATCGCGCCAGCTCCGTCGGAGGGCGCCATGAAAATTTCCCGGCTCGTTCTCCTCGCGGCCGCCGTCATCGTGGCGCTCTGGGTCGTCCGGCATCGAGAAGAGATCCTGAATCGCGTCCTGCCGTCGTCGGCGCGGTCGAACGCTCCCGCGGCGGCCCGACCCGACGATGCGCTCACCGAAGCGGCGCACGAAGCGGACCGCGCCCAGGGCGGCGGAGTGACGGAGAACATGACCCCCAGCCAGGTTCGGGCGCTCCTCGGCACTCCCGACGAGGTCCAGCCCGGCACGGGAGAAGGCGGCCGTCCCCGCGAACGATGGGTCTACCGGCAGGCGGGGAAGGCCGTCGTCTTCGAGAACGGCGTCGCGATCTCGGTCGAAGCCCCCTGAACCGTCGCCGGAACGCTCGCCGAGCTCGCATCGCTGCGGCTCCCGCCGCGCGGACATCTCCGGCGCCCCCGGATCGAATACCGGAACGACGACCGTCGCCGTTCCCCACCGAGGCCGAACGCGGTCCCCCGTGGCCGGAATCTTGCTGCCTCGGGGTCCGTGCGCGACGCCGACGTCCGGATCGGAACCTCCGGCTGGCATTACCGGCACTGGATCGGGAATTTCTACCC
>DASTIQ010000011.1 GCA_035717485.1 Thermoanaerobaculia bacterium
GTGGGAATGGGTCGTGACGCCCGAGCGGGGCGGATTCGTCGACATCCCCGCCGTCTCGATCGCGACACTCGACCCGGCGAGCGCCCGGGTGGTTCCCGTCTCCTCGGGGACGCTGCGGCTGACGGTCGACCCTCCGCCGCCGGTCCTCCCCTCCGCCGTTGCGCCCCCCGCCGCGCTCCCCGCTCGAACCGGCTTCCCTCCCGCCGCCGCGGCCGCGGCGGCGATCGGCGCGGCGGCGATCCTCCTGCTCGGGTTCTGGATCGGACGGCGCCGGGCTTCGGTCCCGGCCGAATTCGCTCCGACGCCGCTCGCTGCCGGCCCGGGCGCCGCCGAAATGGACGTCGACCGCCTCCTCGCCTCGCTCGAGGCGGACGCGGCGGCCCGAGGCCGGGAAGCCGCGGCGCGCGTCGCCGACTGGCGCCGGAGGTGGGACGAGATCCGATTCGCTCCTCATTTCTCGTCGCGGGACGAAGCCGAGGCGGCGCTCGAGGAGGAGATCCGCGCCGCGGCGCGGGGACGGCGGAGAAAGTAGGCTCCGCGGCCGTCCGCACGGCCTGCGCGTGCTAACATTTTCGACTCCATGTCCTCGGTCTACACCCTCGAAAACGCGCGGCTCGAAGACTTCCTCGAGCGGCACAAGGCCTACTACCCGTACTCGGGTGAAATCGAGATCGACCGGTTCCTGCGGGAGATCCTCCAGAAGGCCAACGAGTTCGTTCCGTCCGAGGCGGGATCGATCCTCCTCGACGACCCGGCGACCAAGAACGTGGAGGACCGGTCCGAAAGCGACCTCGTCTTCATCGCGACGTTCGGCCGCCACGCGCCCGACATCCTCGGGCAGCGGATGAGCGCACGGATCGGCATCGTCGGCCACGTCTACGTGAGCGGCGTCGCCTACATGACGCCCGACGTCGTCGACGATCCCTATTTCTATCCGTCGATCGACATGACGACGCAGGCGCAGACCCGCTCCGTCCTCTGCGTCCCGATCAAGATCGAATCGGCCGTGTGCGGCGTGCTCGAGCTCATCAACCGGGAGGGCCCCGAAGGATTCGTCGGAAAGGATCGCCGGCTCATCGAGATCTTCGCCGACTACGCCTCGATCTCGATCCAGAACCTCCTCGACGCGCGGCGCGCGCACGAGGTCGCCAAGCGCGACGGGCTGACGGGCCTCTACAACGACCGGTATCTCCACCTGCGGCTGTCGCAGGATCTCTCGCGCCTCGCGCGCGACGGCGGAGATCTGTCGCTGATCTTCCTCGACCTCGACAATCTCAAGGCGGTCAACGACCGGCACGGGCATCTGGCCGGAAGCCAGGTGCTGAGAGAAATCGGCTACATCCTCGCCAAGACCGTCCTGGACGAGCGGGCGACGCTGACGCGCTACGGCGGGGACGAGTTCGTCCTGGTGCTTCCGGGAACCGGGCTCGCGGAGGGATTCCACGTCGCCGAAACGGTTCGCGACGCGATCCGCGGCGCGGTCTACCTGTCGCGCCCGTACGGGTTCAACGAGCCGCCGCTTTCGCTGCGAAACCTGTCGGCGTCTCTCGGGATCGCCTCCGTCCGCGAGAACACCACTCCCGGTGCTCCGATCGAGCAGCAGAAAAATGAGCTCCTCCGCGCCGCCGACGCCGCGATGTACCGCGCGAAGGAGGCGGGGAAGAACCGGACGCAGAGGGCGCTGCCGGGAATTCCGCATCCGACGGCCAAAGCCATGTGAGGGAAGAGCGGGCGCGGCGGAACGGGCCTCGTCCGGCCCCTGCGGCCCGCCCGAATCCGTCTTCCCGCCTCGCCGGGCTCCCCGGTCCGGTGAACCGGATCGATCCTCGGAGCCGAACCTGCTCCGTTTGAACGGGCCCCGGCGCCCATGATAATTTCCGCCTGCAAAAAAGGAGAAGCGGCATGTCTTCCATGGTCAGAAACGTGGTCGAGGCGCGGGAAGTGCTCGACAGCCTCTCGCGGCACATCCTCGTCGACGGCTATCACGTCGTCATGGACCTCCAGAAGAGCCGCGGTTCCTACCTGTACGACGCCCGGAGCGACCGGTACATCCTCGACTTCTTCACGAACTTCGCGACGTGCCCGATCGGCTACAACCATCCGCGGCTCAGGACGATCGACTTCCGCGAGCGGCTGGCCGACGTCGCCACGAACAAGCCGGCCAACAGCGACATCTACACGCAGGTCTATGCCGAGTTCGTCGAGACCTTTTCCCGCATTGCCGTGCCCCCTTCGCACTCCGGTCATCTCTTCTTCGTCGAGGGAGGAGCGGTCGCCGTCGAGAACGCCCTGAAGACCGCGTTCGACTGGAAGGTCCGGAAGAACCTCGCCCGGGGCCTGCGCGAAGAAAAGGGCCGGCAGATCATCCACCTGAAGAACGCGTTCCACGGACGCACGGGCTACACGCTCTCGCTGACCAACACCGCGGATCCGCGCAAGACCCAGTACTTCCCGAAATTCGACTGGCCCCGGATCACCTGCCCGCGGCTCTCTTTCCCGGTCACCGAAGCGGTCGTGGCCGAAGTCGAAAAGCTCGAGGAGCAGGCGGTCTCGGAGATCCGGCGCGCGGTCGAGGAGCGGCGCGACGACATCGCCGCCCTGATCATCGAACCGATCCAGGGGGAAGGAGGCGACAACCACTTCCGCCCCGAATTCTTCCGAAAGCTCCGCGCGCTCGCCGACGAGCACGAGTTCCTCCTGATCTGCGACGAGGTGCAGACGGGCGTCGGCACGACCGGCGCGATGTGGGGATGGCAGAACACCGGCATCGTCCCGGACATCTTCGTCTTCGGGAAGAAGACGCAGGTTTGCGGGATCGCGGTCAACTCGCGGATCGACGACGTCGACTCGGTCTTCAAGGTCTCGTCGCGCATCAACTCCACCTGGGGCGGCAACCTCGTCGACATGTTCCGCGCGACCCGGTATTTCGAGATCATCGCCGCCGAGAACCTCGTCGACAACGCGCGCGCGGTCGGAGAACACCTCCTCGTCAAGCTCCAGGCGCTCGCCGAGGAGATGCCGCACCTCGTCTCGAACGTCCGGGGAAAGGGGCTGTTCCTCGCGCTCGACCTGCCGAGCACGGAGCTTCGCGGAAAGGCGCTCGAGGCCTGCCTGGCGGAAGGCCTGATGGCGCTCGCCTCGGGGTTCCAGGCGATCCGGATGCGGCCCGCCCTCAATTTGACCGCCGCGGAAGCCGACGAGGGCGTCGAGAAGCTCCGCCGCGCGCTTCGAAGCCTCGCTGCCTGACGCGCGGCTCCTCCTCGCCTCCGCGTCGCCGCGGCGCGCGGAGATGCTGACCGCGCTCGGAATCCGCTTTCGGGTCGCGCCCTCCGGGATTCCGGAGGATCTGCTCCCGGGCGAGAACGCCGTCGCTGCGGCACGCCGGCTCGCCCGCACGAAGGCTCTCGACGCCGCGCGCTCGACGGACCTCCCGGTTCTCGCGGCCGACACGCTCGTCTTCCTCGAGGGCACGGTCTTCGGCAAGCCTGCCGACGCGGCGGACGCCCGGCGCATGCTCGCCGCGCTCTCGGGCCGGAGCCACTCGGTGGTGACGGCGGTCGCGCTCGTCGCGGGCGGCCGCGTTCACGAGCGCGCGGGGGTCTCGAGCGTGCGGTTCGCCCCGATGACGGACGCCGAGATCGCATGGTACGCGTCGAGCGGCGAGCCGATGGACAAGGCGGGCGCCTACGCGATCCAGGGAGCGGGGGCGCGGTTCATCGAGTCGATCGAAGGCTCTCCCAGCAACGTGATCGGGCTCCCGGCGCGCGCCGTCTACGAGCTGTTGCGGGAGGCCGGTCTCGACGATCTGGCCCTTCCGGCGCTCCCTGGAAACGCGCGATGAAACGCGGGATCGTGTGGTTCGCGCCGACGCTGGGCGCCGCCCGGCGGGCACGGCAGCGGGCGGAAGGAACGACGGGACATCCGGACGGCGCCGCATCGCCGCGAGCGACGGCCGATCTCGTCCGGGCGCTCTCGACCGGAGAGCCGGTGCGGGTCGTCGATCCGCCGCGCCCGAGCGCGTCCTGGGAGCGCGCGAAGCGGAAGATCCTGCTGCCCGCCGCTCCGGGACTCCTCCGGGACGCCATCGGGGGAATCGCCGCCCAGGAGCCGCCGCCCGGAGGAGAAAACCGGCGCGGCGGGCCGACCCGCGCGCACTGGATCCCCGGCGACCTCACCGACGAGCGGGCCGCCGCGCTCCTCGGGTCGCCTCCCGTGCCTTCCCTCTGGATCGTCGAGGACTTCCGGAAGCTCCGCCTGTCGGCCGGCATGCGGGCGCGGGTCGAGCGGGAGGGCGTCGGGATCGCCGCGTATCGCGCGCTTTCGCCGTTCCGGGCGAGGCGGCGCCGGGCCCGCCGCGGTAGAATCGGCCGATGAGGTATTTTCCCGCCGCCGCGCTGCTCGCGCTCGCCGTCGTCCGCCCCGCCGGAGCCGCGGCCTCCGAACCGAAGGGGGCGCTCCCGTTCATCGAAAACGACTACGCGCGAGCTCTCTCGGAGGCGCGCTCCCGGAAGCTGCCGATCTTCGCGGACGCCTGGGCGCCCTGGTGACACACCTGCCGGTCGATGAGGGCGTTCGTCTTCACGGACGCGGCCCTCACGCGGCAGGCCGGGCGGTTCGTCTGGCTCTCGATCGACACCGAAAACGGCAAGAACGCGGGCTTCCTGAAGAAGTTCCCGGTGGACGTCTGGCCCTCGATGTTCGTCATCGACGCCGGCTCGGAGACCGCCGCCATGCGGTGGGTGGGGGGCGCGACGACCGCGCAGCTGCTCGGCATCCTCGCCGACGGCGAGCGGGCCGTTCGCCGCACGCGGGGCGGCTTCGAGGAGGCGCTCGCCCGCGCCGACCGTGCCTACGCCCAGGGGAAGAACGCGGAGGCGGCGAAAGAGTACCGCGAGGCGATCGCGAAGGCGCCGCGCTCGTGGCCGCGTTACGGCCGGACGGTCGAGTCGCTCCTCTTCGCGCTCGACCAGTCGCACGATCCGGCCGGATGCGTCGAGACCGCCCGCGAGGCGTTCCCGCGCGTGCGCCATTCCCCTTCGGCGGTCAACGTCGCCGGAAACGGACTGGGCTGCGCCGTCGAGCTTCCTCCGACGTTTCCGCGCCGCGGCGAGCTCGTCGCGGAGTTCGAGAAGGACGTCCGCGAGGTGATGGAGGACCCGAAGCTCACCATGTCCGGAGACGACCGGTCCGGCCTCTACCAGACGCTGATCGACGCGCGCGAGGACGCCAGGGACGCCGCCGGGCAGCGGAAGCTCACGGAAGAGTGGTCGGCGTTCCTCGACGGGGCGGCGGCGCGGGCGAAGACGGTCGAGCAGCGGACGTCGTTCGACTCGCACCGCCTTTCCGCGTATCTCGCCCTGAAGGAGCCGGAGAAGGCGGTTCCGATGCTCGAGCAATCGGAGAAGGACCTGCCGGACGACTACAACCCTCCGGCGCGCCTCGCGCTCGCCTGGAAGGAGCTCCACGAGTGGGACAAGGCGCTCGCGGCGTCCGACCGGGCGCTCGCGAAAGCGTACGGCCCGCGCCGGCTCGGAATTCTCCGGACGCGCGCCGAGATCTTCCAGGGCCGAGGCGACGTCGCATCGGCGAAGGCGACCCTGGAGCGGGCGATCGCCGAGGCGGAAGCGCTCCCGGAAGGGCAGAAGAACGCGGGGATGGTCGCCGCCCTCCGGAAGCGGCTCGAGGCGCTGGAGAAGCCCCCATCGCCTTCCTGACGCGCGGGCCCGACGCTTCGCGGCGAACGTCCGTATAGACCTCGTCATGTCGACTCTCGAGAAGACCGCGCCCACGTTCGGGATCTACAACGACTACTACGGCTTCCGGGAGTCGCCCTTCAACATCACTCCCGACCCGCGCTTCCTCTTCTTCTCCGACCGCCATCGGGAGGCGTTCAACCACGTTCTCTTCGGCATCCGCGAGCGCAAGGGATTCATCCAGCTGACCGGAGAGGTCGGCGCGGGAAAGACGACCGTCTGCCGCGCCATCCTCGAGGAGCTCGGCCCCGCGTACCGCACCGCCCTCGTGCTCAACCCCTGCATGACCGCCGCGCAGCTTTTCCGGACGATCCTCACGGAGTTCGGCCTCCCCCGGCGCGCCGACCGGACCGCGAGCCTCGAGACCCTGAACCGGTTCCTCCTCGAGCAGGTCGGGGAACAGCGCGACGTCGTCCTCATCATCGACGAGGCGCAGGACCTCGACGACGATCTCCTCGAGCAGGTACGGCTGCTCTCGAACCTGGAGACGGATCGTCGAAAACTCCTCCAGATCGTCCTGATCGGCCAGCCCGAGCTCCGGGAGAAGCTGGACGCGCGCGGTCTGAGGCAGCTCCGGCAGAGGATCACCGTCCGCTATCACCTGACGCCGCTCGATCGAGGCGAAACCGAGCGGTACATCGAGCATCGAATGAACGTCGCCGGCTGCGACCGGGCGCCGACCTTCACGCCGTGGGCGATCCGGAGGATCCACGGATACTCGCGCGGAATCCCGCGCCTCATCAACGCGGCCGCCGACAAGACCCTCCTCGCGGGATTCGTCGCCGACGCGGACCGGCTGACCGCTCGGCACGTGGCCCGGGCGCTCCGCGAGCTCGAAGGAAAGATTCGATGAGCCTGATCGACGACGCCTTGAAGCGCGCCCGCGACGAAGCGGCCCGGCAGGAGGAGGCGCATCGCCGCGAGAAGCGCCCCTGGGTCCCTCCCCCGCCGAAAAGATCGCGCCGCCGCGCTCCCGTCGTGGTCGGCGGGGCAATCGTCGCCGCCGCCCTCGTCGCCGGGGTCGGTCTCCTTCTGAGCCGGCCGCCGTCCCCGCGGTTCCCGGCGGGAAATCCGCCGCGCGTCTCTCCGCGGGTCCCGCCCCCCGCTCGCGACGCGGCGGCCGGCGGTTCCGCGGCCGCCGCCGTTCCCCTTCCCCCGGTCGCCGAAACCGTCGAGGTCCCTCCGCCGACGGAAGCGAAACGGGGACGAGAACCGGAAGCTCCGGTCCGCCAGACCCGCCCGGCGACTCCGGCTCCCGCTCCGGCCGCCGCGCCTTCCTCGCCCGTGTCCGCGGCGCCGTCCACCCGCGGCGGCGCGCCTCCCCTCCGTGACGGGAAGACGTTCGCGCGCGTGGTCGACCTCCCGGGAGGGGAGAAGATCGATCTCGAGGGAATCGTCTACTCCGAGACGAACCCCGTCGCCGTCATCGGCGGAAGGGTCCTTTCCCCCGGCGGTTTCGTCGGGGACTTCCAGATCGTCGGGATCGAGGAAAACCGCGTCACGCTGCGGGGGCGGGGCGTCACGATCTACGTGACCCTGGGCTGATCCTCCCGCCGGTCCGCTCCATTCGGCCGGCGGCGTGCCCCGGAAGCCTGCGGCCCGGCGCGGACTCCGCCCGGCGACGATTTCACGCCCTTGCGCGGAGCCACCGCGGCGGCCCTCTCCGCCCGGCTCGCGCCGGGGGAAGGCGGGCGTTCCGCTTCGTGGAACTCGAGCGTGTGGGCGTGCGTGAACTCCGCCCCGATCAGCACGATCAGGCTCGCGTAGTAGATCCAGAGCAGGATCAGCACGACCGAGCCGGCCGCGCCGTAGGGCGTGGCGACGGCGCTCCGCCCGAGGTACTCCCCGATCGCCCATTTCCCGACGACGATCAGGAGAGCCGTGATGACGGCCCCGAGCACCACGTCCCGCCACTCGACTTCCGCGTCGGGGAGGATCCGGTAGATCAGGCCCAGCAGGATCGCGATCAGCAGGTACGAGACGCACACGTCGGCGGCATGGAGGAAGCCGACGGGAATCGACGAATGGGCTTCGAAATATTCGCGGAGGGCCGAGAGCGCCGCCGAGAACGCCAGCGAGACGACCAGCAGGAAGCCGGCCGCCAGCAGCAGCGCGAACGAGAGGAGCCGTTTCCGGAGAAGCGTGCGGAACACGTGGCCGGGGCGCGGCGCGACTCCCCACACGGCGTTCAAGGCGCCCTGGAGCTGGACGAAGACGCCCGACGCGCCGGAGAGCAGCGTCACGATCCCGATCGCGCTGGCGAGCCCGCTCGCCTTTTCCGTCGCGACGTTCCGCAGGACGTGCTGGATCGTTTCCGCCGCCTCGCGACCCATCAGCCCCGCGAACTCGCGGACGACCTGGCCCTGCACCGCGTCCTGGCCCCACACGAGCCCGGCCACGAAGATGATCACGAGGAGGACGGGCGCGAGCGAGAACAGGGTGAAGAATGCGAGCGCGGCGCCCTGCGTCGCGATGCCGTGCTCGAAGAAGTCTTCGGCCATCCGCTGGAGCGTCCGGCCGAAGCGGCCGATCCCGGTGCGCCATCGGGTCGTCATGCGGGGACAGTCAGCACGGCGTGTGCCACACGACCAAGCGGGGAGGGCGCGGCATATACAATCCCCGCCAGATGGAAGGAGGGTCCATGGCGAAAGCCAAATCCGCTTCGGTCGCCCGCCGTTCCCCCCCGCGCGAAACCCGCCCCGCCAACCCCTTCGAAACCGCGCTCGAACAGTTCGACCGCGCCGCCGACATTCTCGGCCTCGATCCCGGGATGCGCGAGGTGCTCCGCCGGCCGAAGCGCCAGCTCATCGTTTCCGTACCGACGAAGATGGACGACGGCTCGATCCGCGTCTTCGAGGGCTATCGGGTCCAGCACAACATCGCGCGCGGGCCGGCCAAGGGCGGGATCCGCTATCACCCGCAGGTCACGCTCGACGAGGTGAAGGCCCTCGCCTCGTGGATGACCTGGAAGTGCGCCGTCGTCAACATTCCCTTCGGCGGCGGCAAGGGAGGCGTGATCTGCGACCCGAAGAGGATGTCGCAGGACGAGCTCGAGCGGATGACGCGGCGGTTCACGTCGGAGATCTCGATCATCATCGGGCACGACCGGGACATCCCCGCGCCCGACGTCTACACGAACCCGCAGGTCATGGCGTGGATGATGGACACCATCTCGATGACGAAGGGGTATTCGACCCTCGGCGTCGTGACCGGCAAGCCGATCGCGGTCGGGGGCTCGGCCGGGCGCAACGAAGCGACGGCGCGCGGCTGTGTCGTCACGATCGTCGAGGCGTGCAAGGAGCGCGGGATCGATCCCGCCCGGGCGACGGCGGCGGTCCAGGGCTTCGGCAACGCCGGATCGATCTCCGCCCGGCTCCTCTGGGAGATGGGAACGAAGATCATCGCCGTCTCCGACACGGGAGGGGGGATCTACAACGCCTCCGGACTCCCGATCGACCAGGTCATCGCCGCGAAGGAGAAGACCGGGTCGGTGCGGGGCTTCGCGGGAAAGGCCGAGAAGATCTCCGGCGACGCGATCCTCGAGGTCGCCGCCGACGTCCTCGTCCCCGCCGCTCTCGAAGGCGTGCTGACGGCGCAGAACGCGCCGCGCGTCAAGGCGAAGATCATCGCGGAGGCCGCCAACGGCCCCACCACGCCGGAGGCCGACGATCTCTTCCGGAAGAAGGGCATCCTCGTCGTTCCGGACATCCTCGCCAACGCGGGCGGCGTGACCGTTTCCTACTTCGAATGGGTCCAGGACCTCTACTCGTTCTTCTGGGACACCGAATTCGTCTACGGACATCTCCAGAAGACGATGGAGCGCGCGTTCCGGGAGGTGTTCACGGCCGCGCGCGACCACA
>DASTIQ010000012.1 GCA_035717485.1 Thermoanaerobaculia bacterium
GTAGTCGGGGGCGAAGCCGTCGGGCGGCGTCTGGAGCAGAAGCCAGTCGAACGAGCGGCGCACCGTCTCGCGCGGCGCCCGTCCGGTGCGGATCGACTGGAGATAGGCGTTGGTGATCCACTCGGACTGGTAGGCGAAGGCATCGTCCGAGTTGCGCCACCGGGCGTCCCAGCCGCGCGGGACGCGGTCGAGGTAGGCGCGGTTCCTCGCCGAGAGCCGCGGGTCGGCGAGTCCGCCGGTCTCCAGGGCGGCCAGCAGCGCCGCGCCGTTTTCCTGGTTCTCGTAGGGGCCCTCGGGGCGCTTTCGATAGGCGACGCCGTAGATGGCGTCGTCCACGCCCGTCGCGAGGGCGCGGCGGTTGATCGCGGCGAACCATCGGGCGATTCGGGCCCGGTCCGCCTCCGGGAAGAGGTCCGGGAACGCCTTGCGGACGCGATCGTAGTAGTGCGCGCGGAGCGCCGCCGCGTACTGCCAGAACTTCGTGCGTCCGAAGCGCGAGAGTTTCCCGGCCGTGACCTCCGCCCGAAGGCTCTCGCGGAAGCGCTCGGCCCACCGGGGATCGCGCGTGGCGAGCGCGAGCATTCCTTCCTCCGGCGGTCCCTTCCGAGGATTCGCCGCGACCGCGGCGACGAGGCGGTCGAAGACCGATCCTCCGTCGTACCGGGCGGGGTCCGGGGGGGCGCTCCCGCAGAGGAACGGGGAGTCGGCCGTGATCCCCGGGAAATTGGGCGGCGACGGGTCGAAGAAGCTCCGCTGGTACGCGGAGACCGCGGCGACCAGGCCCGCCGCGGCGAGCGCCGCCGCTCCCGCGGAGAGAGGCCGGATCCCGATCGACACGCCGCCGCGGAAAGGGCGATCCGTCGCGAGAGCCCAGGACCCGAAGAGAAGCGCGAGCCACGCGGCGGAGAGCAGCGCGGCCTCGGCGGCGACGAAGATCTCCTCGTGCGCGAATCGGCTCGCGATCTCGAGGACGATCATCGGCGCGGCGCCGGCCGCGGCGCCGACGAGGAGGACGCGGAGAACGGCCGCCGGCCGGCGTCCGTCGCCGCCAGAGGGGGATGCCCAGGAAAGCGTTAGGGCGAAAAGGAGGGCGAGCGCGGCCCAGGCACCGGCGACGCTGCCGGCCGCGGCGGCGATCCCCGCCGCGCCCATGCCGGCGAGCGCGACGACCGCGGCGGGAGGGAACGTCCAGATTCCGGCCGCGGCCCGTCGGGGCCGGAAGAAAGCGCTCGCGGCGAGGACGAGGGCGGCGAAGATCGCGCGCTCGAAGAGCCGGGACGCCGAGAACGGCATTCCCGCGGCGGCCCGGGATGACTCGAGAAGAGAGACCGCCGCCGCCGCGGAGACCGCGGCCGCGGCGCCCCGCTGCGTGCGCGTCACGGCCGGATGCGGCCGGCGGCGGCTTGCCGGTAGAACGGGACCACTCGGAAAGCGAAGAACGCCGCTTCGTTCGCCCAGAGGACGACCACCGCCGCGGCGAGGGCCCGATTCCTCCCCGCCCAGCCCCGCAGGAAATCGGCCGCCGGCAGGTAGAAAGCGAGCATCACGAAGCCGAGCACCGCGAAATAGTAGCGTCCGTGGGCTCCGTGCATCTCGCCCGTGAGGAGGAAAAGACGGGAGACGTTCCAGAAGAAGAGGAGCATGAACCCGAGGCACACGAGCCGCGACGAGGACACGATGTCCTCCTCCGGGTCGGGAGTCGGGAACCGGAGGGCGGCGAGGAAGGGAAGAGAGAAGATCAGACTCTCCAGGAACAGCTTGAGAGGGTTCGTCGCGGGGCGGGAAACCATCCACCCGAAGGTGACGAGGAAGACCGCCCCCGCGAGGATCCACCTCGCCGCGGCGCGCCGCCGCCCGGGGAGCGGGCGAAGGGAATCGCGCCTCCCGCTCCACGCGGCGGCCAGGACCACGATCCCGAAGATCGCCAGGAGATAGACGCCGAGGAAAAGGCCGGAGATCTGGAACCACCGGAGAACGCCGCCGCCCCCTCCGGTCCACCCGATCAGTCCGAGGAAGTTCTTCAGGGCGTGATCGGCGATCGGCTGTCGTCGGAACGCCTCGAAGAACGCGGCGGCGCCCGCTCGCCCGCCGCCGGGCGCGGCCTCCGGCGCGGGCACGCGTCCGAGCCGCGCGACCCACCATACGGTCGTCGAGAGCGCGACGAGCGAGAAACCGGCGGCCCGCGCGATCCTCGCTCCCCGCCGCCCCGGCAGCCACGCCGGCAGGATCGCCATCATCACGACCGCGGCGGGCGCGATCGTCGCCTTGACGAGGCCCGCCGCGGCGAGCGCGAGCGAGAGCCGGAGGGCGGCGGCGACCGACTTCCGGCGGAGCACGTCGACCCAGGCGATCGCGCAGACGACGCCGAGGGCAGCGGACGCCGTATCGTGATTCACGCCGGAGGCCATGTGGGAGAACATCGGGACGCTTCCGACGGCGGCCGCTCCCGCCAGCGCCGCCGGCGCGCCGGCCCCGGCGAGGAGCAGCAGCTCATAGAGGAGCCAGATCGTCGCCGCGCCGAAGATCGACGACGTGAGTCGCGTGAGCCGAACCTGCCACTCGAAATCCGGCGTCAGCCTCCGGGCCCCGGCGAGCGCCGCCGCGGCGAAGATGTGATACCCGGGCGGGTGGATCGCGATCCAGTTCGGAACCGGCGCCGCCTCCTCCTGCCCGCGCCAGCGGCCGACGACCGCGCCGGGAACGACGGCGTGGCCCGGCGGCAGGATCCCGCGGCCGTCCGCGATGTCCGCCGCGTACGCGAAATGCCCGACTTCGTCCGGGACGTCCCACAGAGGCGTCACGAAGAGCGCGAGGACCGCCGCTTTCAGGAAGAAGAGGACCGCGACCGCCGCCGCGGACCGCCGGCCGGCGTCGATCATGCCGGGCGCCCCCCCGCGCGTAGGCCCGCCGCCGCGAGCGCCAGGATGACGGCCGCGCCCGTCGCGGAAACGCCGGCTTCCCCGGGAGGGATTCGAAACCGTCCTTCGACGCGGTGGCTGCCGGCGGGAACGGGGAGGCCGAAGAACATCCCGTCGACGCGGAGCGTCGCGGCGCGGGCGCCGTCGAGGCGCGCGGTCCAGTACGGCGGGAAGAGCTTCTGCGAAGAGACGAGGAGCGCGGGAGAGGGTGTCCTCACGTTCAGGCGGAAGGCTCCGTCGCCGTCAGCCTCGACGGCGACGGAGCCTTCCGCGCCGTTTCCCGGAGCGGAAGCGGCGAGGCGCCGAAGCTCGCGGGCTTCGACGAAGGCGGTGGTGCGGAGCGTCTCGCGGTCGGCCCGCGCGACGTCGTCGATGCCGCCCGGGCGCCATTGCGAAACGAGGAAGAAGCGCGGAAAGGCGGAAAGCCTCCGATACACGACGAGATCGGCGCCGTCGTATGTCCTGCGGAGCGCGCCGCCCGCGAGCGCGGTCCCGGGCTCGGCCGCGATCGCCGATACCCCGAGGAGGTCGAGAACCGGCGAATCGGGGCGGAGCGTGCGCGGATCGCTCACCAGGAGCGTGCCCGTTCGCCCGTAGATGCCCGGATCCGCCGCGGCGAGGAGCCGGCGGTAATCCTTCTCGAAGAAGAGGTGCCCTCGCACGTCTTCGAGTCCGAACGCCTGCGCGAGGTCGGGATAGAGGGTCCATCCGGTCGCGAGGAATCGGGAGGGCCCGGGCTCGCTTTCGCTTTCGAGAGCACGCACTCCGGGCGTCGCCCGAAATACCGCATCCCCCGGAAGGACGGCGGGGTAGAGGCGTCCGGCGAGGAGGATCAGGGGGATCCCGACGAAAAAGGGGAGGAGCGCGCCCGCGCGGCGGAGGAGAGCCGGGCGCCGTTCCAGGGCTCGCCCCAGGGTGTCCGCGCCGACGCCGGCCGCGATCGCGAGCCCGAGGACGACGAGGACCTTCACGCGCTCGAACAGACTCGCGGAAAGGACGGGGAGAGAGGAGAAGAGATCGCGGACCGGCGGAACGTAGACCATCGCGCCGGCGGCTCCGGCGAGTCCGGCGGCGTACGCATACAGCCGGCGGTCGCGCGAGGAGGCGGCGCCGAGGAGCGCGAGTCCGAAGGCGATCGGGCCGATGCCGACGGCGGTTTCGAGGAAGGTCTCGAACCGGCTCCCCGTCAGGGGCCGGTAGTCCCCCCGGAGAGGATCGCCGAAAGCCAGGGGAAACGCGTAGAGGAGCGCGTGGCGGGGCGGAAGCACGAGCTGTCGGGCCAGGCCCGCGCGCGACGCGACCTGCCCCGAGGCGCGGATCAAACGAGCGGAAAGCCGGAACGCCGGGAAGACGACGGCCGCGGAAAGGAGAACGGCCGCCGCCAGCCGTCTTCCGGTTTTCCCCGCCTCGGAAAGTCCGCGCCCCCAGGCCTCGACCGTCGCGAAGGCGAGCGCGGCCGCCGCGCCGTACACGATCATGAAGGGATATCCGCCGGACAGGAACAGAAGGAATGCGCCGGCGGCGCCGGCGATCGCGCGATCCGATCGGGACGCGATGCGCGAGCGATCCACCCAGAGGAGGAGAAGCGGGAAGCAGATCGTCACCGAGCTCTGCATCCAGAGCCACGATGCCGACTGAGCTCCGCTCCATCCCCACGCGGCCGCCCCGCAGGACGCGGCGCCGTCGGAAAGGCCTCGCCCGCGGAGGAACAGGAAGAAGAAGAGGAATCCGGCGTTCAGCTTCAGGAAGAGGATCCCGGTCTCGATCGCCGGCTCGGGCAGGAGGAGCGCCGGAGCCCAGGCGAAGGGGGAGAGAAATCCCTCGACGGCGTTGATCGCCCCCGGGGTGCCGCCCGCGGCGAAACGATTCCAGCGCATCTTCGCCGGCAGGTCGCGCAGGACCGGGGCGGCGGCGGAGGCGGGATCCGCGAGCAGGCGCACCCGCGGATCGTCGGCGTCGGCGTGCCACGGGAACGCGGCGCGCGCCGCGCCGTGGGAGGAGAACACGCGTCCGTGGAAGATGACCGGCCAGAAGAAGAGCACGTTCGCGAGGAGCAGGAGCGCCGCGGCGACGCGGGGCTCCGCCCGCGGGGCAGTGGCCGCATCGGTTGTGTCGGTCGGCACGCCGGATGATAACGCGGGGAACGAGGCACGATCCGCCCCCGGAGAACCGTCGAGCCAGGGACGCCAGAGGGGGAACGCGGCGTCGAGTCGTCCGATGGCGGAGCCCGGTGCGCGCGCGTTTCGGTCGCCTCGCAACAGCTTGCCGCCGTCACGCCCCCGGTCCCCGGCCCCTCCCGCGAGGGAGTTCGCGGCAGCCTAGAACGCCGAGTCGATGGCGGTGACGCGGTTGCGCCCGTCTTTCTTCGACTTGTACAGCGCCTGGTCCGCCGCGGCCACGAGCGCCGACGGCGAGAACCCGCGGCGCGGAATGCCGGTGGCGACCCCGACGCTGACGGTCAGGAATCCGTCGGGAGAGGCGGGATGCCGGAGGCGCAGGCGTTCGATCTTCTGGCGGAAGGATTCGGCGACCGTCGTCGCCTCGGCGGGGCCGGAGGGACGCAGCACGACGGCGAACTCCTCGCCGCCGTAGCGCGCGAGAACGTCCTGCTCGCGCTGGACGACGGAGGCGAGCGCCCGCGCGACCGTCTGGAGGTATTCGTCGCCGCTCTGGTGGCCGAGAGCGTCGTTGAAGGCCTTGAAGTGATCCACGTCGATCATCACGACCGTCAGGGGCGCACGGTCCCTGGCCGCCCGCGTCCATTCCTGGGCGAGCGCGGCGTCGAATCGGCGCCGGTTGCCCACGCCCGTCAGGCCGTCGATCAGCGAGAGCTGCTTCAGGCTTTCGTTGGCGGCGGCGAGCTCGCGGCTCTGCTGCTCGAGCTCGCGCGCGCGTTCTTCGAGGTTGCGCATCGCGTCGGGCCGCTTCCAGAGGCGGTCCCACAGCCCCGGCTTCGGGTCGGGAGCCGCGGGAGCGGCGGCGCGGGCGTCGTCGAGCCTCGCCTGCAGCGGAGCGGACACCTCGCCGTGTCCCGTGATCGAGCGCGCATGCTCGACGTACGGGGCCGCCTCCTCGACCGCCTTCCGGTCGAGCAGCGCGTCGGCGAGCGCCGTCGAGATGTCGGCGCGGGAAGGGTCGAGCCGCGCGGCTTCGCGCAGGTTCTCGATCGCCCGTTCCTTCCACATCGGATTCCGGCGCTGGGTGACGCCGAGGAGGTACCGGTACTCGGCGACTTCCGGGGCCCAACGGACCGCCTGTTCGAGCATCTTCACGGCCGGGTAATAGTCGCGCTCCCGGATGAGCTCCTGCGCGCGGCGATAGCTCGAGATCGCCGTGTCGCGCCGGAGCTCGGCGTTGCCGCCGTCGCCGGCCGAGGACATCGCGACGCCCCCGGAAAGCTCGCGGTCGTAGGCCGCGCGGCGACCGACGTCCGACAGCGCCTGCTCGGCCTCGCCGAGCCGCGCGCGAACGGACTCGGCCTTGCGCGCGAATTCCGGATCGGGGTCGTCCGCGGCGCCCTCGAGCGCCGCCCGCGCGCGGTCGACGGCCACCCGGATGTCCTCGGAGGACGCGCCGGGAGCGACCCCGAGCAGCTCGTAATGCGTGATCCAGTCGATCCGCCGCCACGTCTCCTCGAAGCGCTCGCGATCGAAGGGCTCTCGCGCGCCGTCTTCCGGCCAGCGGACCCATCCGGCGCATCGGAATCCGTAGAGCAGCTTCGCCGCGTTGGCGGGATTTCCCGGCCCCGAGCGGAGCAGCTCGCCGCACGACGTGTTTCCGTCGACCCGGGAGAGAAAGAGCCCGGCGGGGGACGCCGGCCGGACCCCCGCGGCCTTCCCCCGGTACGGGATCGCGGCGGGATCCCCCAGCCGTTCCGCGAACCGTTCGCTGTCGGGAAGTCGCACGACGCCGTCGAAGATCAGCGCGGCCGTGTCGAAGGCGACGGCGAGCCGGGGGTCGATCGCCTTCTCTTTCGGCGTGAAACGGAACCGGCCGCGGTTCCAGGGGAACGTCAACTGGACGATCCGTTCCGACAGACGCCGGACCTCCGCGGCGAGCGCGTCCGCGGCGATCCACGCTTTTTCGAGGAGGATCTCCCCGAAATACACGTTCTGTCGCCGGTTGGCCGCCGAGAGCGCGTCGGAAAGCTGCTCGTCGGTGAGCTGACCCCGGTTGCGGAGGAACGCGCCGAGCCGCTGCTCCGGACGCGACGAGATCGCCAGCTGGAGCTCGCCGCGCGAAAAGAAGAACGTCCGGACCTCGTCGCGCTTTTCGACGGTGAGCGTTCCGCTGGCGCCGCGCCGGACGATGGCGCCCATGAGCTCGGCGACCGGAACCTCGTCGAGGGCCCCTTCGATCTCGGGAGTCCGGAAGAGCGTTCTCTCGTTCTGGAACATCGGCGCCGGCGGGATGGGGAGCGCCCTGGTCAGTTCTTCCCGGGGCGGCCCGGCGGCCCGGGGCGTTCGCCCGCGCCTTCTCCGGCCGGCGAGGCGCCGGCGCGCGCCGCGGGCGGGTGCCGCGGGAAGTCCGGAGACGAAATCGAGAAGGAGGAAGCCCCCATCCGTTGGACGGATGCTAACACGGGGAACTTGTTGAAAATCAGGGGCCTCTCTGCTAGCCTTGCGCCCTTCCCGCGGAAGGCGGTCGTTCTTTGTGATCGTACGGGACGAGGGCCGGATCTCGAAATGCCTCGCGGCTTCCGGCCGGCAGCCCATCTAGGCTCGTAGCTCAGCTGGTAGAGCACTACCTCGACACGGTAGGGGTCAGCGGTTCGAACCCGCTCGAGCCTACCAATTCCCCTTTCGGGGTTCAGGCGCTTAGCTCAGCCGGGAGAGCGCTTCCTTCACACGGAAGAGGTCGGCGGTTCGATCCCGCCAGCGCCTACCATCGACGAAGGGTTTTTTCGACGCGAGGCGACTCGCGTTTTTTCGTTTTCAGGAGGCCGGTTGGAAATCCAGGTGACGCTTCCGGACGGCGCCGTGAAGTCGGTGCCCGCGGGCACGACGGTGGGCGAGATCGCGCGCGCGATCGGGCCGGGCCTCGCCAAGTCCGCGCTCGCCGGCCGGGTCGACGGCAAGGTCGTGGATCTCTCCCATCCCGTCGCCCGCGACGCGAAGGTGGAGATCGTCACGCCGAAGTCCCCGGACGCCGTCGACGTCTACCGCCACTCGACGGCCCATCTCACGGCCAACGCCGTCAAGCGCCTCTTCCCCGACGTCAAGATCGGCATCGGTCCCGCGATCGAGAACGGCTATTACTACGACTTCGATCCGGGAAGGCCGTTCACGCCGGAGGATCTCGCCGCGATCGAAGCCGAGATGCGGAAGATCGTCGCGGAGGACAACCGGGTCGAGCGTCTCGAGATGTCGAAGGAAGAGGCGATCCGGATCTTCGAAGGGCAGGGGGACACCCTGAAGGTCGAGATCATCCGGGGGATCCCCGACGACCGCGTGTCCTGCTATCGCCAGAAGGATTTCATCGATCTGTGCCGCGGCCCGCACGTTCCTTCGACGGGGAAGCTCGGCGTCTTCAAGCTCACGCACACCGCGGGGGCCTACTGGAAGGGGGACGAGCACAATCCGATGCTGCAGCGGATCTACGGCGCGTCGTTCCTGACGCAGGCCGAGCTCGACGCGCACCTGAAGCAGGTCGAGGAAGCGAAAGCGCGCGATCACCGCAAACTCGGGAGGGAGCTCGACCTCTTCTCGTTCCACCCCTGGGCGCCGGCGTCCCCCTTCTTCCATCCGAAGGGCGCGACGATCTACAACCTGCTGCTCGCCTACGTCCGCGGGCTGTACCGGAAGTACGGCTATCGCGAGGTGATCACGCCGCAGATCTTCGACGTCGAGCTCTTCAAGACGTCGGGGCATTACGCGAACTACAAGGAGAACATGTACCTGACGGAGATCGACGAGCGGGAATTCGGCGTCAAGCCGATGAACTGCCCGGGCCATTTCCTGATGTACGCCTCCCAGGCGTTCTCCTACCGCGATCTCCCCGTCCGGTACGCCGACTTCGGGCGACTGCACCGCTACGAGCGATCCGGAGTCACGCAGGGACTGACGCGCGTGCGCACGTTCTCGCAGGACGACTCGCACATCTTCTGCACGCTCGACCAGATGCCGGCGGAGATGGACCGCTTCATCGACTTCATCGACGAGGTCTATTCGACGTTCGGGTTCACGGACGTGCGGGTCGGCCTCGGGACCCGTCCGGAAAAGTTCATCGGCACGCCGGAGAACTGGGAACAGGCGGAGCGAGCGCTCGCGTCCGCGTTCGAGAAGCGCGGTCGCGAGTTCTTCGTCAACGCCGGCGACGGCGCCTTCTACGGGCCGAAGCTCGATTTCCAGGTCAAGGACGCGATCGGCCGCTACTGGCAGCTCGGCACGCTCCAGGTCGACTTCGCCAATCCCGTGAACTTCGACCTGACCTACATCGGGGAGGACGGGGGAAAGCACCGCCCGGTCGTCCTGCACCGCGCGATCCTCGGCTCGGTCGAGCGTTTCCTCGGCATTCTCATCGAGCACACGGCGGGCGACTTCCCGGTGTGGCTCGCGCCGGTCCAGGCGGTCGTGATCCCCGTGTCGGACAAGTTCGCCGATTACGCCCGGTCGGTGGCGGCGAAGCTCTCCGAAGCGGGATTCCGCGTCGAGCCGGACGCCCGGAGCGAGAAGCTCGGCGCGCGGATCCGCCACGCCGAGCTCCAGAAGATCCCGTACATGCTGATCGTCGGCGAGCGGGAGCAGGCGACGGGATCCGTCTCGCCGCGCAAGCGCAAGGCGGGCGACCTCGGGTCCTGCTCTCTCGACGAGTTTTCCGCGGCGCTCGCGGCCGAAGCCGCGCGGCGCGAATGATAGATTCCATTCGATAGGAGGTTTTCGATCGACAAAAAGAGCATTCGCATCAACGAGCAGATTCGCTGGAAGGAAGTGCGCCTGATCGGCGCCGACGGCGAGGCGCTCGGAGTCGTTCCCATGCAGGACGCGCACGACCGGGCGAAGACGGCCGGCCTCGATCTCGTCGAGATCGCGCCCACCGCCAACCCGCCGGTCTGCCGGATCATGAACTTCGGGAAGTTCATCTATCAGCAGAAGAAGAAACAGCACGATTCGAAGAAGAAACAGAAGGTCACGCAGGTCAAGGAAGTGAAGTTCCGCCCCAACATCGACGAGCACGACTACGACTTCAAGAAGGCGAGCATCCTCCGTTTCCTGGAGCATGGCGACAAGGTGAAGGCCACGGTCCAGTTCCGCGGACGCGAGATGGCGCGCCGGGAGAACGGGTTGAAGGTTCTGCGCCGCCTCGTCGAGGAGCTCAAGGGGAAGGCGATCGCCGAGTCCTCTCCGGAAGTGATGGGGAACCGGATGCACCAGATCCTCGGGCCCGTGAAGACGATCGAGAAACCGGTCAAGTCCGCCAAGGGGACCGTCCCCGCCGGAGCGGCCGAATAATCTCGCGCCGGCTTGAAGCGGCGCAGCCGCTCAACCCGGCGCACGAGTGAGGACTGAGATGCCCAAACTGAAAACCCACCGCGGAGCCGCGAAGCGGTTCAAGCAGAGCGCGTCCGGCAAGTTCAAGCGGGGGAAGGCGTACAAGAGCCACATCCTGACGAAGAAGGCCTCGGGGCGGAAGCGCGACCTGGACCAGGCGACGATGGTGTCGAAGGCCGACACGCCCGGGGTCCGCGAGATGCTCCCGTACTCGAAGTAAACCGCTCCCGAAACCGCATCGGAGGAGAGAGATGCCCCGCGTCAAACGAGGACCGAAGAGGAAGAACCGCCGCGCCAAGGTGCTGAAGCTCGCCAAGGGCTATTACGGCACGAAATCGAAGTCGTACCGGATCGCCAAGCAGCAGGTCGAGAAGTCGCTCGCATACGCCTACCGGGACCGGAAGGCGAAGAAGCGCGACTTCCGCGGGCTCTGGATCGTCCGGATCAACGCCGCCGCGCGCGAGAACGACATCACCTACAGCCGGCTGATGGATGGGCTGAAGAAGTCGGGGAGCGACATCAACCGGAAGATGCTCTCGGAGCTCGCCGTGTCGGACCCCGGGGCGTTCACCCATCTCGTCTCCGTCGCGAAAAAAGCGCTCCAGACGGCCTGACGGGGTCCGATGACGGACCCGCGGACGATCGACGACCTTCTGGCCGGGTTCCGGCGGGAAACGGCCGGCGTCTCCTCGCGCGCCGCGTACGAGGCGCTCAAGGGGAGGTACGTCAATCGCGAGCACGGCCTCGTTCCCGCGCTGTTCGCGAGCCTGAAGGCGCTCTCCGGC
>DASTIQ010000013.1 GCA_035717485.1 Thermoanaerobaculia bacterium
GGCGGGCCAGGACCCGGCTCGACGATTCGCTCGACGTTCTCGCCGCGCACGGCGTGGGGGGCACGTTCGGCGCGCTCGTCACGGGAGTGCTCGCCGAGAAGGCGTGGGGCGGAGCCGACGGCGCGCTCTTCGGGAACCCGAAACAGCTCGCGATCCAGGCCGTCGCGGTCGCCGCGACGGCCGCCTTCAGCTTCGCCGGAAGTTTCGTCCTGCTCAAGATCGTCGGGGCGTTCGCGCCGCTCCGGGCGACGCGGACCGAGGAAGGGCTCGGGCTCGACGTCACGCAGCACGGCGAGGAGGCGTACGCGCGAGGCGAAGGCGCGATCCTCGTGCTCCCGGCCGGCGGGGGAGACGGCGACGGAACTCCCGAACGCGTTCCGGCGCTCGTGCCCGAGGGGAGCCCCGCCTGAAGCTCGTCGTCGCGATCGTCCGACCCGAGCGCCTCTCCGACATCCTGGAGGCGCTCTTCCGGGCGGACGTCCGCGGCCTCACTCTCCATCGCGTCGAAGGGCACGGCGGGGAAACCGACCGCGTGGCGACCTACCGCGGAACGACCGTGAAGATGGAGCTCTCGGAAAAAGTCCGGCTCGAGATCGGCGTCTCCGATTCCTTCGTCGAGACGACCGTCGCCGCGATCGTTTCCGGCGCGCGGACCGGCGAGGTGGGCGACGGGAAGATCTTCGTCCTGCCGGTCGAGAAGGTGTATCGGATCAGGACGGGCGAGGAGGATCAGCAGGCGGTCACGCCGGTGGGCTGACGCGGCGATGCATCGAGCCGGGCGGGCGCGTGCCGCCGTCCGGCGGCTCGACGTACGACTTTCGGTACGCCTTCACCGCCGGCCGACGACCCGCATCCCGCCGGGCTCGCGCCTCGCCGCGTCTCGGCGTCGGCACAACGGACACAGTCTTTTCGTAGGAGAACGCGGGCTGACGCGGCGATGCATCGAGCCGGGCGGGCGCGTGCCGCCGTCCGGCGGCTCGACGCCCTCTCGCTGGCCGTCCCTCTCGGGGACCCCCGGGCCGCTCACTTCGCCGCGATCGGTTCCCTGAAGAACTCTTTCATCACCGAGGCGCGGCGGGCGCGGGCGTTGCCGACCGGGCCGACTCCGAGGATCGCCTCGATCGTCCGGAACAGGTCGTAATGGTCATAGCGCTTCTTGATCTCGCCGTGCGCGGTGTGGGGCGAGAGCATCAGGATGCCGATCGCGGCCTGTCCGCGCCCTTCCGGTTCGTCCCACGTGATCATCACGACGCCGTCCCGGTACGCTTCCGACTTCCGAATCTCCGGCAGGATCTCCCTGAGCCAGTCGTCGCCCTGGCGGATCCGGCTCTTCCGGATCCAAGGGCCCGCGGCGCGCTGGTTGTGCATGTCGTGGTACAGGTCGGGGGTGATGAATGCGTAGGCCGGGGTGCTCTTCTCGCTCTTCAGGTCCTCGAAGAGCCGGGACAGCGGCTTGACGTGATCGGCGCAGTATTTCCGGTCGTGCGTGACGTCGGTGAAGTACATCACCGGGTTGTGGCGCACCGCGTAGAGTCCGTGGTTCGCGGTCGGGCAGGGATGGATCTCGATGTGTTCCTGGTACGAGCGCCATGCGCGCGGCGGCTGGGCATGATCGAGGAGCCACGCGAGATGGTCGTGGGTCGTCTGGCTGTTGTCCTCGGGATCGCGGTCGTTCCGGATGCCGAACGTGTCTCCCGCCTCGAGGACGAGGTAGTTCGGCTCGCTCGGATGCGTCACGCCGACGTAATCGCTTCCCCACGCGACCTCGGGATCGGAGAGGAGGCCGTTGAGGAACGGGGCCTCGTGCTTGTTTCCGTAGATCGCGGACCAGTCGTGGTTTTCCATGACGATCAGGAAGACGTGGCGGATCGGAGGCTCGGCGGCGACCGTCGTGGTCGTCGTCACCGTGGTGCCGGCGGAGCCCGTCGTGGTCGTGACCGTCGTCGTCGTCGCGGTCGGGCGCGATTCGGGCGCGGCCGCCACGAGCGCCGCCGCGATCAGGGCGAGGAGGGCGGACCGCGCGACGCGGTCCCGGGAAGTCGTCGAGGGACCCCTCTTTTTCACACGGCTCCTCGAAAGCAACAATAAAGCCATCACCGCCATCCGCCGGGCCGAGCCCCCGGACCGGCTTTCTGGGTGATTTGGATCATAGCGAGCGATGCGTCCGTCCCTCAGACTTCGAACCGAGGAGGAGAAATGACCGATCACCACCGTCGCTCCTGGGCGGAGCCCTTCAAGATCAAGATGGTCGAGCCTCTGACGATGACGACCCGCGCGCAGCGCGAAACCGCGCTCGCCGAGGCGGGATACAACACGTTCCTGCTCCGCTCCGAAGACGTCTACATCGACCTCCTGACCGACAGCGGCACGAACGCGATGAGCGACCGGCAGTGGGCGGGCATGATGCTGGGCGACGAGGCCTACGCCGGCAGCCGGAACTTCTATCGCCTCGAAGAGGCCGTCCGCCAGTACTACGGCTACCGGTACGTCGTTCCGACCCACCAGGGACGGGCGGCCGAGCACCTGATCTCGAAGATCCTGATCCGTCCGGGCGACTTCGTTCCCGGCAACATGTATTTCACGACGACCCGCCTCCACCAGGAGCTCGCGGGCGCGACGTTCGTGGACGTGATCGTCGACGAAGCCCACGATCCCGAGAGCCGGCATCCGTTCAAGGGGAACGTCGATCTCCGAAAGCTCGAGGAGCTCGTCGTCCGGGTCGGCGCCGAACGCATTCCCTACGTCTCCGTCGCGGCGACCGTCAACATGGCGGGCGGCCAGCCGATCGCGCTCGAGAACCTGCGGGCGGTCCGGGAATTCTGCTCGGCGCGCGGGATCCGCGTCATCCTCGACGCGACTCGCGCGATCGAGAACGCCTGGTTCATCCAGCAGAGGGAGCCGGGAATGGGGTCGCGGACCGTCGCCTCCATCCTCCGCGAGATGTGCTCTCTCACCGATGGCTGCACCATGAGCGCGAAGAAGGACCTTCTCGTCAACATCGGAGGTTTCCTCGCGTTGAACGACGACCGGACCTACGAGGAAGCCCGAAACCTCGTCGTCGTCTACGAGGGGCTTCACACGTACGGAGGCCTCGCCGGACGCGACATGGAAGCGATGGCGATCGGGATTCCGGAGGCGGTATCGGAGGACCACATCCGCGCGCGCATCGGCCAGGTTCACTACGTCGGCGAGCGGCTGGAGCGGATGGGCATTCCGGTCGTGGTTCCCCTCGGCGGGCATGCCGTTTTCCTGGACGCGCGCCGCTTCTATCCCCAGCTGCCCC
>DASTIQ010000014.1 GCA_035717485.1 Thermoanaerobaculia bacterium
CGCGTGCATTCGAGAGGGGATCCGGAGCGCTCTCCGATTCGACGAACCCCTCCTCGTGCATCTGCTGCTCGACCATGTTGCGCGGCGACACGAGCCGGGAAACGGTCATCGCGAGCGCGACCGAGAGCATCAGCGGGAGAACGAGGCCGTAGTCTCCGGTCACCTCGATCACGATCAGGACGGCCGCGATCGGACAGCGCAGGACACCCGCGAAGAACGCTCCCATTCCCGCCAGGGCGTACGCGCCGGAATCGATTCCGGCCCCGGGAAAGACGTGCTGCAGCGCATGGCTGAGCGCCGCTCCGAGCGCCGCCCCCATGAAGAGCGAAGGAGCGAAGGTGCCGCCGATGACGCCGCAGGAGAGCGCGATCACGAAACCGGCGGTCTTCGCCCCGAACGCGAGGGCGGCCGGCGCCGCGGCCCCCCCGCCGCGCAGCCAGAAGGAAACGGTTCCGTATCCGACGCTCAGGATCCGCGGCGAGACGAGTCCGAGGAGGCCGATGAGGGCGCCGCCGGCCCCGGCTCTCAGGGCGGCGTTCGGGATGGCCCGCCGGGTACCGTGCCTGAGGCGCTCGATCGCCCGCATCGTGAACCCGGCCGCCGCGCCCGCGAGGATTCCGAGGAGCGCGAATCCGACGAGGGCGCGGATCCCGGACCAGTCGGCGGGCTTCGCCGCCAGGACGGGCCGGCCCCCGAGCAGCGCCGTTTCGACGATGGCCGCTGCGACCGCGGCGACGATCGCGCCCCCGAGAACGCCCCTTTCGGCCGTGCCGAGCACTTCTTCGAGAGCGAATACGACGCCCGTGATCGGAGCATTGAAGATCGCCGCGATCCCGGCCGCCGTTCCCGCCGGAATCATGCCCCGGACGACCTTTTTCGGCAGCCGGAGCATCCGGGCGACTCCCGCGGAGACGCCGCTCGCGACGACGACGATCGGCCCTTCGGGGCCGAGCGGCGCACCCGAGCCGAGCGACACCGGCGTCAGGAAGAACGTCGCGGTGACGCTTCGGAAATCGAGGAGCTCGGGATCCTGGCCGTAGGCCCGCCGGACGCGGGCGAGGTTGGCGCCGCCTGCGCCGGGCGCCCACCGGCGGATGAGGAGCGCGATCGCGAACGCCGCGGCGGCGGGGGTCGCGACGACGAGAAGCGCCCGGGCGGTCCCGACGCGCCCGAGAGCCGGGACGATCAGGAGGGACTGCATCGCGCGGACGAGCGCGTGGAACACGAACGCCGCGAGACCGCAGAGCGCCCCGATCGCGACCTGCGTCGCGAGGAGAAAACGCCGGCTCCCGACGCGCATGCGCTCGAGGAGCGCCGGCTTCATTTCGTCCAGGAGAGCGACTGTTCCGTCAGGTCGGCGGCGAGGCGGCGGAGCACGCGTTCCGAGGCGGCGAGGTCCGCGGCGGGCATCGAATCGAGCATCCGGCGGACCCCGGCTTCCACCGTCCCCGCCGTCGAACGGTTGATGGCTTTCCCCTTCTCCGTGAGCGTCAGGATCATGCGGCGGCGGTCCCGGAGGTCGCCGCGACGGGCGAGGAGGCCATGGTCCACGAGGCGCGTCAGGACCCCCGTCAGCGTGCTCGGGTGCACGTGCAGGATCCCGGCGAGATCCCCCGGAGAGATGCCCGGCATCCGCCCGACGATCCGGATGACGAGCCGCTGCGGGCCGGTCACGCCGAGCGATCGCGCCATGCGCTTGGAGGCCGACTGCAATCCGTGGTCGACCGCCCAGAGGAGCCGAAGGAATTCCACGGCCGATCCGAGGGGCGCCGATTTTTCGGTGGATTTCGGCGGGGAGTCCGTTTTCCTCATGACGTCTCCAATCGTCGGAGCTCCGACGGTCGGATCCTACCGCGGGACGGGAGGTGCCGAATGATGAAAACACGCGGCGGCCCGGGAACTCCTCTGCCCTCCGCGAAATGCGATGCGTGCCGTCCCTCCCGGGCGACGACGTCGGCGGCGCGCGCTTCCTCGTCGTCGACCTGTATCGCGTCTCCGCGGAACAGGAGCCCGATCGTCGCCCGGTACTCTCGCGGATGCTTTCCCGCGCGCGCCTTCGCTTCCTCTTCCGGGGCCCGGCGACGTTTCGACGCTCGGGGAAATCCCCGCGCGAACGAAGGAAAGCGGCGCGGCGCGCTAGAATCGCGTCCGATTCCGAAAAAGGGGGAGACATGTCGGAGGAGCTCTGGGCCGACCTCGGTCCGGCCGAGGAACTGCGGACGACTCCGCTTTCGCAGCGGAAGGTGGGGCGAACCGCGATCGCGCTCAGTTACCGGGACGGCGAGTTCAGCGCGATCTCGGGGATCTGCAACCACGCGGCGGGGCCGCTCGGCGAGGGACGGCTCGACGGCGATTACGTCGTCTGCCCGTGGCACAACTACAAGTTCCATTTCCGGACGGGCGAAGGGGAGCCGGGCTACGAGGCCGACGCGGTTCCCCGGTACGACGTCAAGGTCGAAAACGGCCGCGTGTTCGTGAACCTGAACGCCGCGACGAAGCGGCACAAACTCGCCCACCCGCCCCATCCGCTCGAGCGCCCGATCGCCCGGGCCGACGGGCCGACCCGCGTCCTCGGCATCTCGGCGACCGGCATGGACCCGAAGAATCCCCGGTACTCGACCTCGGACGCGCTCCTCGGGACCGCCCTGGAGCACGCGCGCTCCGCCCTGGGAGCCGAGACGCGGCGGATCGCCCTGGCCGAGCTCTCGTTCCGGAACTGCGAGGGCTACTACTCCAAGAGCGCGCATGCCTGCACGTGGCCGTGCTCGATCACCCAGATGGATCCCGACGACCGGATGGACCTCGTCTACGAAGGGATCGTGTTCTGGGCGGACGTCGTGCTCGTCGCGACGCCGATCCGCTGGGGCGCTCCGAGCGCGCTCTACTTCAAGATGGTCGAGCGGATGAACTGCGTGCAGAACCAGATCACCCTGCGCGACCGGGTGATGATCCGCAACAAGGTCGCCTCCTTCATCATCACCGGGGGACAGGACAACATCCAGGCGGTGGCGGGCCAGATGCTCGGATTCTTCGCGGAGATCGGATGCCTGTTTCCGCAGTTTCCCTACATCGCGCATTCGCGCGGATGGTCGGCCGAGGACATGGAGAACAACATCGCCTACGTCCGGAAGAGCCAGGCCCTGCGGGAGGGGGCGCAGGCGCTCGTCGGGCGCGCGGTCGAATTCTCGCGGCTGATCGGCGCGTCCTGCGCGGCTCCCGAGCGCGTGATGCGCGCCGGCCGCAAGGCGGACGGCCTCGACCGCTCCTCGATGGACGCGGGGGAGATCGAAGCGATGAAGGAGACGCCGTGAGCGGATGGGAAAGGCTCGGCCGCGTGCCGCCGCGCGACCTCGTCGATGCGCGGCGCGCCCTGCACCACGCCGCGCAGATCGTCTCGGCCGCCGGGATCACGCATCTCCCCGCGGAAACGGACGACAGCCATACGAACATGGAGTGGGTCCCGGCGCTGCGGGCGCTCGCGGGACGCCCGGCCGGTCGGGAGCGGGCGTTCCGGCTCGCCGTGCGGCCCGAAGGCCTCGAGCTCCTGCTCCTCGATCCGGATTGCCGTCTCCGGGAAAACCGAGCGCTCTTCGGAGCGACGGTCGCGGAGGCCTACGACTGGGCGGCAGCGGTGATCGGGCGGGTGACGGGCGGTTCGCCCCGGCCCCTCGAGCGCCCGTCCTGGATGATTCCGGCGCTCGGCCGCGAGCGCTTTTCGGATTCCGACGGCCCGGCTCTCGGCGAGCTCGCGCGCTGGTACGGAAACGCGGCGCACGTCCTGGCCGGGATCGCGGCCGCCTTCGACGGCGCCAGCGCGGTGCGCTGCTGGCCCCATCACTTCGACCTGGCGACGCTGCTCCCCGGAGGATCTCCCGGCCGGACCGTCGGCGTCGGCCTTTCGCCGGGGGACGACTCCTGTCGCGAGCCCTACTGGTACGTCTCGCCGTATCCGTACCCGGGCGACCCCGTCGTGCCCACGTTGCCGAACGGCGGGCGCTGGCATCGCGACGGTTTCTTCGCGGCGGTCCTCGCCGGCGGCGACCTGCTGTCGGGAGGCTCGGAGGCCACGCAGGAGTTCCGCACGCGGGAATTCCTCGAAGCGGCGGTCGCCGACTGCATTCGCCTCCTGCGCGGCTGAGGGCCGACCGCGGCTCTTCCGCCGGCGGCGCGCGCCCGCCTCCTCCTTCGCGGAAGCTTCGGCGCGACGAGTCTCCGTGCCGGGCTCAGATCCCGTCGTACTTGGAGTAGCCCTGAAGATTCCAGTAGTCCGGAGGCTCGGCCGACGAATACACGATTCTGGTGATCGCCTTGATGTTCTTGAGCCCGAGCTTCATGGGAGCGAGGAGGCGGAGCGGCGCGCCGTGCTCGACCGACAGCGGACGCCCGTCCCGGTGGGTCGCGAGGAGGGTCTGCGGGTGGCGCGCCGTCGGAAGATCGATCGACACGAAGTAGGGATCGGGTTCGCCGTCGGAGTCGAGATTCACGGCCGATTCGAGCTTCGCCCATTTCGCGCCCGCGGCGGGAGGATGGGCCTCGAGGAAATCGGCGAACCGCAGCCCTCCCCACCATCCGATCGCGCTCCACCCTTCGACGCAGCAGAGGCGCGTCACCTGCTCGTGGTGCCGGAACCCCGAAAGGAGATCGCCGATCGCGAACGTCTCCTTCGTTCCCGAGGCGAGTCCTTCGACCTCGAGCTGCCAATCGGGAATGTAATCGGGGTCGGGCGTCTCTCCCGCGTAGTTGTTCGGAACCGGGGTTCGGTCCGATCGTCGATAGGTCCGCACGAGACGCCGCGGGCTGTAGATCGCTTCCGCGACGTCGTCGTCGAAGGTCAGCGCGCGGTTCAGGAGGTTCTCGCGCCGTTTCGCCGAGAGGCCGAGTCGTCCCTCGAGAGAATCGAGGAACTCGCGGTGGCCCTCGGTGAGGTAGTGCGAACGGGTGTCGTCGGGGAGCAGGCCGTAGAACGCCGCCGCCGCGGCGGCGGCGCCCGCGCCGAAGAGGAAGAAGTCACGGCGCGTCTGCCGGCGCAGCCGTGCCGCGGGCACGGCGAGGAGCCGGGTCCCGTCGCGGCGGATCCGGCCGGACGGCGCGGCGGGCTCCGGCTCGGCGGCGGGCGTCTCCGGCGCGTCGGCTTCCGCCGGAGCCGGAATCCGGTCGTCCGGTCCCGCGGCATCTTCCGCGGCCGGGCGGGGCTCGTCAGGCTCCGTCATCGCCCTCTTCCCCGCGCAAGCGCGCCGACCAGCCGACCACCATCGAACGGAGAGTGTCCCAGCCGTCCGCGATCACGAGGACCACGTGGGGAATCACGAACCCGACGAAGAGAACGAGGAGGAGCAGGTGCCAGATCCGCGCGCGGTCATAGCCGCCGAAGAGGCGCTCGAGCCACCCGAGCTGGGCCGGCTTGTGGATGGCCCACCCGGTCGCGATCGCGAGCGCGCCCGCGACCGGCATCGAAAAATACCCGAGCTTCTGGAGGGCGTTGTATTTCTCCCGCGCCGGCGGGTGCGGCCACGGCCGCCGGAGGATCTTCGCCGGCAGGACGCCCCCGTAGTACCGAACCATCGCGAACGCCCCGCCGGCGTCGCGCGGCCGCGGCACGAGCGCGCGCCAGCCGCGTCCGAGGACCAGTCCCGCCAGGTAGACGAGCCCGTTGGCCATGAAGAGATAGGCGAACAGCCAGTGGAGGCGCAGCGCCTCGGCGAGGATCCCGTGGCCGAGGCTGAAGTGATCGTAGAACCAGTTCCGAGGCTGCGGGAAACCGTGCTGGCCGGGCAGATGCGCGACGGCCCACGCGCCGGCGTCGGCGAGGTAGTCGGTGTTGCCCGTCCCCGGGTCGGGAGCGTGCTTCAACACGGGCGAGGCCCAGTAGATCGACAGTCCGCTCAGGATCATCATCAGGAGGATCGGAATGTTCAGCCAGTGCGAGATCCGGACGAGCGCGTGATGCTGGACGACGATCGTCCTCGTCGGCTCGCCGCCGCCGACGCGGTTTTCTTCGGGAGGCGGCTCCTCCGCGGGAACGATTTCGGCAGGCACGGCGGGGAAATTATAGGCTCGCCGCCCGGGAGCGGAGCTCGCGTTCATCCGCTTTCTCGAATTCCGGCCAACGTTCGAGGCACGGTCGGACGGGTTGGATGACGACGGGGGCGGTCTGCCGGCGGGCGAGGAGCGCCGCGGCGCACGTCGACGCCGCCCGGGCCTCCGCGCCTACAGAGGCAATCTTCGGTCTTCGCCGAGCAATGCCTCGAACTTTTCCGCCGGCAGCGCGGGCGAAAACAGGAATCCCTGCACCTCGTCGCACTGGTGCTGCCGGAGGAAGTGGAGCTGGTCCGGCGTTTCGACCCCTTCGGCGACGACTCTCAGCCGCAGCTCGTGCGCGAGGACGATCGACGCCCGCACGATGGAGGCGTCGTTCGTGTCGCGGGCGACGTCGCGGATGAACGAGCGGTCGATCTTCAGCGTGTCGACCGGCAGGATCTTCAGGTAGGAAAGGGAGGAGTATCCGGTTCCGAAGTCGTCCATCGTGATTCCGACGCCGAGGCGCTTGAGCTTTCCCAGCGCTTCGATGCTGATGTCGAGGTTCTGCATGGCGACGGACTCGGTGATCTCGAGCCGCAGCTGCCCCGGCGGGAGCGCGGTCGCGTCGAGGACCTCCTTCACGCGGGCGGCGAAATCGACCTCCTGGAGCTGGCGGATCGAGAGGTTGACGGCGACCGAGAGATCGCGATACCCCTTGTTCCTCCATGCCCGTGCCTGCCGGCACGCGAGCTCGAGGACGAGCATCCCGAGGTCGACGATCAGGCCCGAGTCCTCGGCGAGCGAGATGAAGTCGGCCGGGAGCAGGATTCCGCGCGTGGGGTGCTTCCAGCGGACGAGCGCTTCCATTCCCGTGATCACGCCGTTCCGGAGCGAGACCTGCGGCTGGAAATGGACGCGGAACTCCTGGTTTTCGATCGCGTGGTGCAGCTTGCTCTCGAGCTCGAGGCGCTCGAGTCCGCCGCGCTGCCCGGATCGCGAGTAGAACTGGTAGTTGTCGCGGCCGCGCTGCTTGGCCACGTACATCGCGACGTCCGCGTTCTTCACGAGCGAGTCGGCGTCGTCGCCGTCTTCCGGAAAGACGCTGATGCCGATCGAGGGGGTGACGAACAGCTCCCGCTGGCCGATGCGGAACGGCTTTCGGAAGATCTCCTGGATCTTCCTCGCGACGACGCCGGCGCTCTCGCGCTGATCGATCTTCGACAGGAGCAGCACGAACTCGTCTCCGCCGACGCGGGCGAGGGTGTCGGAGAGGCGGATGAGCGGAAGGAGCCGGTCCGCGACCTGCTGGAGGAGCACGTCCCCGACCTTGTGCCCGAGGCTGTCGTTGACGACCTTGAATCGGTCGAGATCGATGAACAGGACGGCGAGAGGATGGGATTCGCGTCGGGCGGTCGCGAGCGCGATTCCGAGCCGGTCTTCGAACCGCACGCGGTTGGCGAGTCCCGTCAGCGCGTCCTCGTAGGCGAGACGCTCGATCTGCTTCTCGGCGCGCCGGGTTTCCGTCACGTCGTGGTGGATCGAGAGGATCGCCCGCCCCCCCTCGTAGTCCATCATCGACGCGCTGACGAGCATGTCGATCGGCGTGCCGTTGCGCGCGCGATGCGCCGAACCGACGTTGCGGATCGATCCCTCGCGCGCGATGCGGGCGGTCTCTTCCTCGGCGCTGCCGGGCTCGTCCATGAGGTCATCGAGCGTCATCCCGATCAGGTCCGACGGCTCGTAGCCGTACGCTTCCCCCGCGCGCCGATTCGCGTTCAGGATCCGCCGCGACTCGGGGTCGATGATCAGGACGGCGTCGTTCGCGTTCTCGAACAGGCTCCGGTACTGGCGCTCGGAGCGCGCGACGGCGTCGGCCGCGCGCTTGCGTTCGACGGCCGTCGCGATGTGCTGCGAGACGAACGTCAGGAGCTCCTTCTCGCGGATGCCGTACCGGATCGACTCGCTGTAGGTCTGGACCGTGAGCACGCCGAAAGTCCGCTCGCCGCTCCGCAGCGGAACGCCGAGCCAGTCGATCGTCGTCGTCCCCTGCGCGTCGAGCTCGCCGGCCGCGACGCGCTCCTCGATTTCCGCGCCCGTGAGCATCAGCGGCCGGCCGGTGCGCATGACGACGCCCGTCAGTCCCTGCCCGGGCCGGATCGGGTCGGGCGGCGGATCGAACTCGTCGACGAAGTACGGGAAACGGATGAGCCCGGCGGCTTCGTCGGCGATCGCGATGTAGAAGTTCCGGGCGTACATCAGCTCGCCGACGGTCCGGTGCAGCTCTTCGTAGAACGAGGTCAGATCGCTCGCGCTGGCGGTGATCTCGGCGATCCGGTAGAGCGCCGCCTGGAGGGCGTCGGCGCGCACGCGGTCGGTCATGTCCTCCACGAGCATCATCCGCGCGGTCCGCGTTCCGAGCTCGAGGGGATGCGTGGTGACGCGAACCTCGATCTCGGAGCCGTCCTTGCGGCGATGGCGGGCGCGCGTCGTGCGGGGGGGCTCGATGCCGGGGGCGGAGACCGGAGACCAGGAATCCTCGACCAGGATCTCGGGAAGCGTCCGCACGAGGAAATCCGTCGCGGAATAGCCGTAATACGCGACGGCGGCGTCGTTGACCGCGAGAAACCGCAGATTTTCCTCGTCGTAGACGCACATCGGCACCGGGCTCGTCTCGAAGAGCTGCCGGTACCGCGCTTCCGAGGCGCGCAACAGGTCTTCGGCGTTCTTGCGGCCCGTGATGTCGACGGAGACGCCGGCGACGCCCTCGACTCTCCCGTCCGCGCCGCGCACCGGCCGGGAGACCGTTTCGAAGACGCGCGCCTGGACTCTGACGAGCCAGGTCAGTTCTTCGCCGCGGAGCCCCCGCCGGAGCGCCTCCAGGATTTCCGGAGTATCGGCATAGACGTCGAACGCGTTCTGCCCGACCACTTCGCCCGGCTCCAGGCCGAGCACGCCGAGCCCGCCTCCCTCCGAAAAGAGAAAAGTTCCGGTCGCGTCGATCGCCCAGAGAACCTGGGGGAGCGCGGCGAGGATGCGGCGGATCGAGGCGGCGTCGCGAGCCGCGTCGATGGGCGGCTCGGGATCCGGTTCGCTTCCTCCGAGAGCGACGGATCGCTTCATGAATTCGCCGGGCAGTACCGGATCCGGAGCCGGGTCGGCGAGTCGGCGCGAATGGGCTTGTCCTCCGTGGTTTTTCGAGGATCGTATCCCGATCCGGAACGAGGCGTCAATCCCGCGCCTTGAGGAAATCTTCAGAGATGAAGGTGCGCCGGAACGCCGGTCTGCCGGGTTACGTTCGTGACGGAGCGATTTTTCACAGGAGGTGGCCCATGCTCCGGAGAATTCTCATGGTGACGGCGATCGCGACGTTGGCGGCCTGCGGCGGAGGTCATTCCTCTCCGACGGAGAGCAAATCGAGCCCTCCCGCCGGTACGGGGATGACGATGGTTCAGGTGGGGGACAACTTCTTCAGCCCGCAGTCCATCCAGATCTCTTCGGGCCAGACCGTCCAGTGGACGTTGACGGGCCAGATGACGAACCACACCGTGACGGACACCGGCGGCGCGTTCGACAGCGGATTTCTCTCCCGTCCGGGCGCGACGTTCTCGCACACGTTCACCGCCGCGGATGCGGGGAAGACGTTCCACTACCAGTGCCAGACGCACGCGAGTCTGGGGATGACGGGCATCGTCCAGGTCCGTTGACGGCGGGCGCGGAGACGGAAGGCGTCGCGAAAGGGAGTCGCCGCGGGCTTCAGCCCTGGGCGGCTTTGTCGATTTCCTCGGGGGATCGCGGCCGCGACTGCATGGCGAGGCGGGGAAGCTCTCGGACGATCGCGGCGAGAGCGTCGATCATCGCTTCCATCTGGGCGAGGGCGGGCGCCGTCGGGATCGGATCCCCGCCGCGGTGAGCGTCGTTCGTCAAGCCCCCGAAGTAGTCGGTAAGCGCGGAGGCGTGTTGATAGGCTTCGGCGATCGCGCCGCGGAGAGGTGAGGCCCCGCCTGCTCGCGCGGGATCCTTCGGATTCATGTCACCCGAAGTCTACTCCGAATTCCGGGGCGCCGCCGGTCTACCGGGCGGCGAGCTCCTCGTCCCGGCTGACGTTTCGCGCCCGGAGCTCTCGCCCGCGCTCGAAGCCGCGGCGGAACGCCTGGTTCTCCCAGCAGTCGAGATAGGCCTCGCGCAGCTCGTCCTTCACTTCGTCGTAGTCCTTGCCGATGAGTCCCGGCCGCTGCGCCGCCTCGAACCCGCACCGATACATCCGTTCGACCACCGGAAAGCGCTCGCCGCCGTGGCTTTCGTAGTCCGCCTGCTCGGAGTCCCGCAGTCCGACCCACCACTGGTCGCGGGCCGCATCGAGGCTTTCCGACCCGGCGCTCTCCATGACGCGGCCGGCGCTCGCCGCTTCCTCGTCGGAGTCGAGGAGCGCGACCACGACCGATTTTCCCTTTCGCAGGGCGTCTTCGTAGACGTAGAGCTCGTCCTTCGGCAGGCCGTCCGAGAGCGACTCCTCCATCGCATGCCCCGCGGCCGCGCCGCCGAAGGCGCCGCCGATGCCGAGCAGAGCCGCCGCCGCGAATCCGATCGCCGTCACGGCTCCGACCCCGGGAATCAGGAGACCCGCGAGGATCGGGCCGAGCCCGAATCCCGCCGATGCGCCCATCGCGCCGCCGACGACGCCGCCGACGGCGGACGCCGTTCCCGGCTGCTCGGTGTCGCTCGTCGGGACTTCGGCGATGTGTCCTTCCCAGTCGCCGGGAGTGAGCAGATTGATCCGATCCGCCGGGATGCCCGCCGAGCGAAGCCGATCCACGGCCGTCCGGGCCTGCGAGCGCGCCGTGAAGATTCCCACAGACGTTTTCATGCGCGGTGACCCCCTTCGAGGTGAAAAGAAGCACAGGGTGTGCCATTACGTCGGGCGGTCGCGCACGCGCTGGCGCGCTGGAACGCGCCGGCCTCCCGCATCGCGAACCTCCTCCGCTCGGTTGCTCGCGCACCGGCGTGCGCGGCGATCGGCGCGCCCGGCGCATTCGCACCCGCCGCTGCGCGGCGGCGACTTCCGTCGCGCGCTCGAATTCCTTCGCGGAGGCTTTTCGCGATGCGGCCTTTCGCGGCTTGGGCCTGAGGCCCTCGATCGCTTCGGTGCCCGACCGAGCGGGGAGACGGGATCCTGAGATCGCCGGAACGACGCTCGCGGGGCTCGGTTGGTTCCGGCTCCCGCGCCCCAAACCTCCGGGAGCCGTGTCGTCTCGAGGAGCCGTGCGACGACCGCGCCGCGCTCACATCGTGCCGTTTCACCGTTCGACCCTCTCCTTCAGCTCCCGCGCGTTCTCCGCTGCGTAGCCCGCCTGATCGTTGTCGAAATACACGAAAATCGCGCGGAGGCCGCGGCGCCACTTCCGGACCCATCGGGCGCGAGCCTGGAGAACGTCGGGCGAATACCGGCCCTGATATTTCCCGCCCGGGCCGTGCAGCCGCAGGTAGGTAAAGTCGGCCGTGATCGGCTCCGGGGAGTGGAATCCGGCGATGTCGAAGATGCAGAACGCGGCGTGGTGCCGCGCCAGGGTCGCTTCGATCGCCGGCGTGTGCCAGCTCGGATCGCGGAGTTCGAACGCGTATCGATGCCGCCGCGGGAGCGCCTGGAGAAACGCGTCGAGGCGGCCGGCGTCGGCGCTCCAGTGCGGCGGAAGCTGGAAGAGGATCGGGCCGAGCTTCCGCCCGAGGATTTCGACGAGGGGGAGGAACCGCTCGAGCCCCGCCTCGGGATCGCGGAGCTTCTTCATGTGCGTGAGATACCGGCTTCCTTTCACCGCGAAAAGGAATCGGGCGGGCGTCGAGTCTCGCCACGCCGCGAGCGCTTTCGCGGTGGGAAGCCGGTAGAAGGTGTTGTTGAGCTCGACGGAATCGAAGAATCGCCCGTACCAGTCGAGCATCTTCGGCGCCTTGAGGTCCTCCGGGTAGAAATTCCCGATCCAGTGCCGGTAATGCCAGCCGGAGGTTCCGATCCGGACGTCGGCGTCGCGCACGGCCCGCAGGGCAGCAAAATCTCCGCCACGAGCGAACATCTTCGGTCCCTCAATTGCCTCGGGCGGCTGCCCTTCCGGCTCCGTCCTTTCTCCGGTCGTGGCGCCGGAGCGGTCGAGGGCCTCAGGCCCGAGCCACGAAGGTCACATCGCGAAGAGTCTCCGCGAAGTAACCGAGCGGAGGAGGTTTGCGATGCGGGAGGTTTCGCGATCCGAGCCGCGCGAGCGTCGCGAAACCGACGTGGATGGTGCACCCGGAGGAATGGCCTGGCGCACGGGCGTGCTTGGCGATTCCTCCTCACGGCCTTCGCTCAGCGGAGGGATCGGCTCTTGGCGTGGGCGTTATCGGCGTAAATGGTGCACCCGGA